>CALXZR010000044.1 GCA_944393295.1 uncultured Clostridia bacterium | reverse complement strand
TGTTTAAATCAAGCATATATATATTATTTTTAAAAATTAATTGTTTAAAATGTTGACCTAAAAAAACACACCTCATAATACAATATCATAAAAATGAGATGTGTTTTATTGTATACATTTTTAATTTTAAAAAATCTTTAAAAATTTTTTTATTAAATTTTCATTACAAAACCATTACAGCAGATACGTTTTAGCTTTTTTTATTTTAAAAACCATTATCTAGTAACTATTTTTTATAAAAAAGTACATATAATATTGACAAAAGTAAAAAAATAGTTTAAAATAAAATGGTAGATTGTCGGTGGATATAGCACAGTTGGTTAGCGCGCCAGTTTGTGGCACTGGAGGTCATGGGTTCGAATCCCATTTTCCACCCCACTACTATTTATTATATTGGGATGTCGCCAAGTGGTAAGGCACCAGACTTTGACTCTGGCATTTCGTAGGTTCGAATCCTGCCATCCCAGCCATATAGAAAACGATGTTTTGTTATTTTTGCAAAACATCGTTTTTTTACATAATTTTTATAATGTATTTCACTACAATAGTAACTAAATAAAATATTAATTTCCTATTTTATTATAACATTAATTTTGATAAACAATTTTTAAAAATTCTTAATTCATAAAATACTTAATAGTACCTTTAAAGATACTTAGTAACAATAAAGTGCCTACTTTACAAATAAAACTCTTACTTGTAAAATATTTATATAAAATAAAACTGAGAATTATCTATTATATAATTAATATATAAAAAAGGAGATGATAATTTTGAAAGAATTAGATTTTTTAATAAATTATTTATTAAAAGAAAACACAGAAATAAAAATAGATAAACTTCCAACAAATATAATTAAAAAAAAGAATTTATACCGTAGTTTATGTAATATTAGAAAACCAAAGACAATTTCAAAAGAATACATAAATATAGAAAACGACTATTTACAAGAAGAATTAAATAAAAAGAACATTACTAATATAGCTGATATACTTCCAATTAGTACTACAATAAAGAATTCAAATTTAAAAAATAAAAATAAAATATGCTTATGGAAAGGAGATATAACTACCCTAAAAATTGACTCAATAGTTAATGCAGCAAATTCACAAGGACTAGGATGTTTTATTCCATGTCATAAGTGTATTGATAATCAAATACATTCTTCTGCTGGAATTAAATTAAGACTTGAATGTAATAAAATTATGAAAGAAAAAAATTATTTCTTACATACTGGAAAATCTTTCATAACAAAGGGTTATAACTTACCATCAAAATATATAATTCATACTGTTGGACCAATTATACAAACAAATGTAACTGAAAAAGAAGAAATACAACTAGTAAATTGTTATACAAGTTCACTGTAGTTAGCACTAAAAAATAGAATAAAATCAATAGCATTTCCCTGTATATCAACTGGAGAATATAGATTTCCAAAAGAAAAAGCGTGTAAATTAGCGATTTTAGCGGTAGAAAACTTTTTAGAGGACCATAATAATGATTTTGATAAAATAATTTTTAACGTTTATGAAAAGGAGGACTATGAAATTTATGAACGAAACATTAGATAAATTAAAGAGTTTAAAATATTTATTAAAATCCTCAGATTGTGTAATTATAGGTGCAGGTGCTGGTCTCTCAACAGCCGCAGGTATTGAATATTCCGGAAAAAGGTTTAAAAACAATTTTGATGATTTTATAAAAAAATATAACTTTACAGATATGTATACAGCAGGGTTTTATAACTTTAATACAGAAGAAGAAAAATGGGGATATTGGGCTAAACATATGTATGTAAATAACATCGGAATGGAACCTACCAATCTATATAAAAAAATTTTAGATTTAGTTAAGGATAAAGAATATTTTGTTATTACTACAAACGTAGACGATCAATTTTATAAAACTGGATTTGATATAAATAATATATTTACTACTCAAGGAAGTTATAAATATATTCAGTGTGGCAAAGCTTGCCACAACAAAATATACAATGCTACAAATTTAGTAAAAGAAATGATTAAACAAACATTTGACTGTAAAATACCAACAAGACTCATACCCAAGTGTCCAGTATGTGGTAAAAATATGGAAGTAAATATAAGAAAAGATTCATATTTTGTTCAAGATAATAATTGGTACAAACAAGAGTACAGATATAAAAAATTTATAGATCATTCCATAAATAAAAATGTCCTTTTATTAGAACTTGGGGTAGGATTTAATACACCGGGAATTATCAGATTCCCATTTGAAAAAATGACTTATCAAAATCCTAATTGGAAGTTAGTACGAGTCAATAAAGACAATTGTAATACACTTATTGATTTAAAAAATAGAGGTATATTGATAAAAGATGACATAAATGAAATTATTAATATAATAGCATCATATACTTAATAAAACTGTAAATTAAACTGTAAAAAACATATTTAATATACACAGTTTAATTTACATTCTATTATATTTATATTAAAACAATTTAATCCTTTCTTTTTGCTACACTTTATTACGCAGGTTGTATCTGCTTGCTCACGTAGATTTACGTCATTGCGGACATATAAAAAGAGACTAGAATTTTACTTCTAATCTCTTAAAAACTATATAAAAAAGAACTAGATTTTACTCTAATTCTCATCATCTTCTCTTTTTTCTTTATAATCTAATGCTTCCTTGACAACATTTTTTAAAAATGTACCATCATCTAAACCTCTATCGTCTAAATAAATACTATAATCTTCTTTCTCTTCCATAATTCCATCCCCTTTTTTGAAATACTTTACTATATATATTATGCAATGCCTCATTTGTCAATAAATTTGAGTTACTAGCATTATTTTTTATAGTTTTTTTAACTTCAAATAATACTTCATCCCATATCTCATTAAATTTTATAATTTTATTCGGGTTATCTTCTACTATTTCAAGGAAATAATTATAATCTTTTCCTATTGCTATTATACCACACATTTTTTTATTTGCAATCATTGATGCTATATCATTTTTAGAGAATGTATCATTATTTGGAATTTACATTCTATTATATTTATATTAAAACGCAAATACCAACTTCCTGTATCAGTTGCAACAATATTATTTACATTCTATTATATTTATATTAAAACTCTATCTTTCCTTTATCCTTTAATTCTGTACATCTATTTACATTCTATTATATTTATATTAAAACATACGGTACACAGTATGTTATAATATAATTAAGAAAATTTACATTCTATTATATTTATATTAAAACAAAATAGGAGATAAAGTAAATTATAAAAATTATGAAATTTACATTCTATTATATTTATATTAAAACTTTCTACAAGTGTAAGTATACATTCGATAGCCATATTTACATTCTATTATATTTATATTAAAACAGGTTATTAGAAAAGTGTACATTTTCTGCATTTAAAATACTCCAAATCTGTCTAACTTTTTAAATTTTACTTCCTTCTTTATTTTCTAGATTTATATCATATACTAATATAATATACATAATTACCACCACATTTTAAAACCTTCATAATTTTCTTCATCACCCAATAAATAATTAATTAGTTTATATACTTCTAATCTCATCAAATATTCATAACTAACATCTCTATCTAGTTTTTTATGCTTAATTGTTGTTTGTAATCTTTTATCTATTTCTATAGTTATTTCCCTTCTTGCTTTATCCTTAATATATAAAAAGTTTAAATCCTTTTCAAAATCTTTTTCTGTTATCTGATTTTTATTTAACATAGAAAATATAAGTCTATCACAAATAAGTGGTTTAAAAATTTCAGCAATATCTAAGCAAAGAGAATATCTTCTTTCAGACGGTTCATGCAAATAACTTATAGTAGGATTTAATTGCGTTTTATATATTTCACTTAACACTCTTGTATATATAATTGTATTTACATAGGATATCAGTGAATTTATAGCATTATCAGGTGGGTTTTTAACTCTTTTCTCAAAATTTATATCCTGATTTATAATATTATTCCAACTTTTATAGTACACTTTTCTTATATCTCCTTCAATTCCCATTAATTCATTTACACTATTACATTTAATAATCTGACTTCTATAATAATCTATTTCTTTAATATTTTCTTCTACATTTTTACCCCTGTTTTTATAGTAAACTAAATTTCTATGAATATTGTATGATGCCGCATCAATAAAACTCTTAGCTATTTTTAGTCTTTTGTTAGCATCAATATAGTGTTCTACCTGTTTTATTAATAATTTACCTGAAACTAATGTTTCTTTAGGATAATATGTTCCTGCATAAAAACCATAGTAATTAAAAAAATGTATTTTTATTCCATACTGTGCCAACAAGTTTAATAATGCTGTATTAAAATCAAATTCTGTCATAACATAAATATCTTCAACTCTTTCTATGGGTATGACTTTTTTTGTACTATCTTTGTATATAATTTCTAATGTATTATCTTTTCTTTGTAATCTACCACTTTTATATAAATAATATGATTGTTTCATAAAACCTCCTAAATATAACATAAATCATAATATGCACATTTTTTACATATTTTAGATTCTATTTTTTTAGGAATTCTGTCGTTTTTACATATTTCTTCAATTTCTTGTATTACTTTTTTTAAGATTATTTTATCATTCTTTTCTAAATTAATATGTTCTGTTCTATGCAAAAGAGGAAAATCTATTTCTGCTTGAACATTTTTAACCCCTTTTTCTTTTAAATAATACATATAGTATTTTATTTGCCATATTGCAGCTTCTTCTATTGATTTTGTCTTCTTAACTTCATGTAGTATCGCTCCATTTTCTATAAAATCTATATTTATTGTATTATCTATTAAAATACCCTTCTTCTCTTTTTTATATGTTGTTTCATCTATTATTTTTCCTATTGATACCAATTCACTATTTTGTTCCATATTTATTTTATTAAAAAAATACCATAATTTTCTTTTACACACAAAATAATAATATACCATTATACCAGTTATTTGCATACAAAAAACTCCTTACAAAAATTTCTCATCTTTATCATATTCCTCATCTTTATTCAATATCAATCCAATATTTTCATCATATTTTAAATCAGCAATTAAAATTTCATTTAAATATGGATTATTAGTTAATCTATCAAATAATTTCCTTTGTTGAGTCTGTGATATTGAAATTGTCAAATTGTAAATTCTTCTTTTTAATTTATGACGTTTTTTAAAATCTAACTCTTTACTATAATTTTCAAACAGTTCCAAATTTTTTTCATATATAATTTTAGGTATAACTCTTATACTATCTATGTTCCTTAACAAATTTTGAGTTTCCTTCTTTCCTATTTGATAATCTATAATATTATTTAATATAATCATTCCATTTCTAAACTTTTTTAAGAAATTGGTACCATCTAACATTTCTTCGGAATATAATTTATCTACTAAATCTACCTTTACAGACTCTTCTAGCATCTTTCCATTATATTCATTTAATAACTCTATACTTTTTTTATTTATTTCTTCATCGTATATGTATTTTATTCCACTAATATTTTTGATATAAATATGGATATTTTCATCTTGCTCTTTATATTCTCTATTTCTATAACATCTACCTAATCTTTGAAATAAACTATCTAATGTTGACATCTCTGTATATAAATAATCAAAGTCTATATCTAATGACGCCTCGACAATTTGTGTTGTTATCCAAATACCACTTTCGTCTCTATTTTTTGAAAAATTCTTTATTTGCTCTTCTTTTTTACTTCTATCATTATAAATAAACCTAGAATGTAATAAATTAACATTATTTAAATTTTCTACTATTAAACTTGAATATAAATCAATTGCCTTCTCAACTGTGTTAACAATTATTAACACTTTATAGGTTTTAGATTGTTTTTTTATAATTTCTATATCTTCCAATATATCTTTATCTTCCAATTTAATTTTATGTCTTAGAGTGGGTTTTATAAATTTATTAAACTTAAATTCAATCCCAAGCTTTTCTAATTCATTTCTATAAATTTGTGGCAAAGTAGCTGTCATTATAACAAAACTACCACCGATTCTATATATCATTTCTAATCCTTTTATGATAATTGCGACGATTTCAGGCGAATATGCTTGTATTTCGTCTATTATAATCTTTGAATAACTTAATGTTGCATATATTTTTTCATATCCTTTATATTTAAATACAAATGGAAATATTTGATCTATTGTACACGCTATAATTTTATTGTATAAATTTTTAGACTGAGTATATATTTCTTCTTGATTATTAAATTCATTTTTTTCTTCTAAATAGTCTAAAGCTGTTGAATGTAACAAACCAGTATATACATATCCCATATCTCTTTTTATTCTATCATATATTGCATTTATACTTGTTCTTATTGGTAAAGTAAAAAAAGTTTTTCCTTGGTTACTCCAAAGCAAAGCAGCTTCTGTTTTTCCTATCCCTGTAGAACCTATTACCAATAAATTACTGTTTGAGTTTTCTTCACAAAAATTTTGTAAATCATTCTTTTGATATCTGTTATTTATCATAAACTCTTTAACATATTCAGCTATATTTTCTATAGTATTCTCTTCAACTTCCATTTCTGCTGAACTGCTATGATCTAATTTATGCAAAATCCCTTTCAATAAACAATATTCTATAAATATAGCATCTGTTTCTTTTATTCTATTTTGAACATATTTAATATATATACAATTCATATTATCTTCTATATCATATGAAATTTCAGATTTTATTTTTTCTAATTGAGGAATAATATCTTCGTCAAGAATTTTTTGAACATATATATTATTAATATCTTTACCTTCTCTTTCATGATGATAATATATTGATTGATATACTAGTTTCTTTTCGTCTTTTGATAAGCCATATTTTTCAACTGGTATAAACATAGGAGATATTTGTTCATGTTTTACAGTTTCATAATCAAATTTCGTATTTAATAATGGTTCTTTTATTTTCTCTCTTATTATATTTTGAAAGGGAGTATAAACTTTTCCTAAATCATGATATTTACATATTATTTCTAATAAAAACCAAAACCTATTTTTATCAAAATTTGCTTTTTTTAATATCTTTGATCCATATAATTTTTTCAATAATATCATATTTTCTAGTAATTTATTTGTATGCTCTTCTAATGTTTCTACTGGATTTGATTTTGCATAATACATATTTTGACTCCTTTTTAATCATCCTGTTTATAGAAAAATATATAATCTCCTTCTTCATCTACTTTTATATTTTCCAATCCATTATTGGTATTTTTTTCTACAAATTTTACATCTACTTTATCCCATTTTCTCAAATTATTTTCTACAGTATATGTTGTATTTAATCTATAATTTATTCCTTGAATATCTTCTTTATCACACATGTATTTAGGAACATATGCATTATACTTATTTATAAAACCACTTATATTATTTAAATTATTTATAAGCTTAATTTCATCCACTCTAACTAAATCCTCATTTCTTCCTAACGTAAAGGACTCTCTTCCATAAATAATACTTTCATATATATTATTTATAATACTGTCTTCTGCTTGCACATGGATTACTAATTCTACATTTAAAAGCTGATGGATATTTCTAGGCATTGATGTAACTTTGTTCCCTTTAAACATTCTAAGAGTTTGATAATTATTAAATATACTTTCATAGTTTCCCTGTATAGATATATTCATAGAAAAATATTCTCCAGAATTTGCTTTTAATATTCTATGAAACATCCCGAATTACTGTAGAATATGGTGGAAGAGGATACGTTTCTGCAACCTTAAAAGCAAATGGTTTCTTATAACATGCTGTTTCTTGGAATAATTTTAACTTTAAAACTTTCATCTTTTTCCTTTCTAAGAATTTTTATCCTTACATATAATATTCATCTACTTTGTTCTCCAAATCTTCAAAAAATTCTTGTATACTCATTGTATTAAATTCATTTTTTATTTCTTGCTCATTTTTTAAACTATTTTTTATTATACCTACACTTGTATCATTTTCTATACTCTTATCTCCTAATTTTAAAGTTACTGTATCTTTTAACATTCCAGTATCTAAAACAAACTCTCCGTCTTTTCCAATTAATTTAATTCTTCCTAAGAAAAATGGAGAATTCAATTTATATACACCACCAATTACAAATACCGGACTTAAATTTTCCTCTCTTCCTCTTATTTCTCTGTTTAAAACTTTAACAATTTCTAATAACTCTTTTACTCTTTGTGCCTTTATAGCATTATCTAATTCAATATTTCCATCTATACCTATTTTCTCCAAATCAATTGTAATTGTATATGTATAATAACTTAAATGTTGTTCTATATTAGCTAAATTTGGAAAATCATTTATTCTATCTGCTAGTCCCTTATTATTTAAAAACTCAATATCACTTTTATATTCTTCTAGTGAGATAGCATTGCTTATTCTAACTGATGCACTTCTAATATTAGAACCTCCAGTATTCTCCTCTGTCTTTTTAGCAGTTTTCATATATCCAAATAAATCCATCTCTTGTGAATCTTTTATTGTTAGGTCATCTTTAAATTGTATAGTTCCTTTTGATTTATCTACTACTTCCAAATTCCAATTAAACATTTTATTTCCAAGTCGTACAATATCATATCTTAATGCTTGTCTAGATGCAAAAGTTTATGTACTTCCATCTCCTCTTGATAATTTTTTTAATTCTGATATATTTCCTATACCTTCACCATAGTTTAAGCTTTGTGCTCTAAATATTATTGTAATTGATAAACCTTTTTTTAACTCTTCCATTATATATTCCTCCTTATTCATTTTCACTTTTCTTCTCAAATTTATTTGAAATTAATCCAGATACAAAACTATGTCCTATTGATTCAAAATCTAAATCTGTATCTTGCATTACCTCTAAAAATATTGGCGATATATCTTTTCCCATTGATATATGAACTCTAATAACAATATCCATAAACTCTTTTTTATTTCCAGATTTTATACTATTTAACATTTTATAGGTATAACCCGAAATTTTATTGTCTTCATTTTTTTCTTTTAACTCTTCATGTATTGATACTCCTAAATTATATAATACTTTTAATTTGATATTATTTTTCTTAATCTTTTCATCCACTCCTATTTCCTCCTCTTTTAATAAATTTAATATCAATCTTATTTGCGTTGTTATATAAGCGTTAAAACCACTTTTATTTTCTTTTGTTAATTCTTCTCTTAATCTATCATTTATAATATATTTCATATCTTTATTCTTAAATATATAATCTACTAATTGTATTTTATATCTATAATCATTTATTAAATTTAAAGTAGTTTTTGAATATTTTACAAAAAAATTAGCTACATATCGTTTTATATTAAAATACTCCATTCTACTATATGCTAAATATTCCGTTTCAAATTCTATTATAAATATATTGTCTAATTGCCACTTGCTAATATTTTTTTGTTGTTCTACCATATTTAATATTAGTTCTTCATATGGATTATATATTATACTATTTAGTGCAAACGTTTGACTTAAATAATTATTTATTTTTAATAGATCACTTACACTTGTATCATAATTTACAAAACTGTTTACCTCTTTTTCCTTATACATTACTTGTCCATTAAAATTTTCCTTTATTGTTTTCTTTATACCTGAAATACCTGCAGGTATACAAAACAATATTAATTTACATATAGAACATATTGGAAATTCTACATTTTGATTCCAAAAAAAGTTTTTCATATTGTCACTACTTACTGCAAGAGGTATAAAATTACCTTCTGAATAATTGGTTGTTATAGATTTATTATTTTCACACATATAACAATGTGACATTACATTTTTTTGTATATACTCTTTTACTTCTTTTAGGCTCTTATCTTTATCAATAAATCTCTTTTGTATTGTACAATATATTTGCAAAAATTCTTTTGAAACCAGATTACTTTCTAGTTTTTCTTTTAATATTCTTTTAATATCTTCTAATGTATATTTTTGATTTAGTATTCCTTCTATAAAATCCATTTCAATAATATTACTAATATAATCTTTATACATAATATCTTCTTGTTCTTCAAATGTTAAGGCATTTCTTATTACATTTAAAAAACTTTTTTGACCAAAGTAATTTTTACTTAATATACTCTTAAATAGATTTAGTGTTAATCTTTTATTTATATCATCTTTTTGAATCTCTGATATTATATTATCTTTTATTTGACTCAATAATTCTATATTTTCCTTAGTCTTTATATTATCAATTTTGTTATATTCACTTAGAATATTAGCATATGTAATATCGTCATATTTTTTTATCTTATCTAATTGTTTTTTTATAATATCTTTTAAATACTTTTTTTCAACCTTTATATTTTCTTGTCTTTTTTTTATTTTTTTATTATCAACAGTTTCTTCATTCATGTATTTTTTTATTTTTTCAAAAGAACTTTCTATTCTATCTTTTGTTTTAGCACCTATATTATATTTATCAAAAAAATACTTGAAATAATATTTATGAAAATTTTTTAATTTACTAGTTTCAAATGTAATATAGTTTTCTTCTACCTTAGCAAAATTATCATTATTATATTCTAGTATTCTTAAAAAACCAACTATTCCACTGTTATAGAACCAATCATTTAAATATATTGTTGTTTTCAATTTAACACCTCACTATTATTCTATATGATTTGAAACATACCAAATCCACTGCTACGTTTACTCCCCATCCCAGCATCATATAAATATTTCAACAATTGTTTATCTCCTGATATTTTAAAAATACCTGTTGAAGTTTCTATCTTCTTTTCATAAAATTTTACTATTACTTTTTTCGCTTTTATAGCTTCTATATCAAAGCTATTTACTAAATCTTCTTTAATATCTGTAATTTTTAATTGATGTCTGATATTTATTTTTAGCATATCTTTGAATTCTTCATAATTAAATGAATAATAATAATCTTTATCTTTAAAATGACTTCTTACCACTAATGGAGACATAAATTTTATTGTTATCTTTTCTGAACTTATTTGTTTATCTAAAGACACACCAATATTTTTTATAGTCCATGAATTTTTATCTAATGAAAATTTTTTATTTTTTTGATGATTCAAAGCATTATATAGAATAATTGATGTTTCATAATCTGCAATAGAAAGATTTAGCTCTAATCTTTTATTTTCTATTATTATTCTATCTTCTATAAATTTCGGATTACAAAAAAATACCGAAAAAGTATAAGGTTTTATTGTTGTATCTCTATTATTGTAAAATTTTTTATAATATTGTTCATTATACTCTAATAAAGATAATTTTATAAAACTTATTATACTTTTGCGATATTGTATAGGCAAAATCTCATTTTCTAAATCTAAATTTAATTTTAACCTCATGTTTTAACCTCCTAAAATTCAATTATAATAATGTATATTTATAATACTTGAATTTTTTATTCCTTTTATAAATAAAATGTGTAATAACGATATATACTTCTTCTAGATAAAATATATTGATATTACTTTACATTTTAAATTATCTTAAATTTAATTCTTTTGTAATATTTTATTTATTTCATTTCTTATATTTAAATATATCATATCTATATCGCAAAATCTGTCGAAACTTGTCTTTTATTATCAAAAAAACTCAATAGATATATAATTTTTTACTAATTTAATCTTTTGTTTCTATATCAAAATTCTGATTTGTATAGTAAGATTAAAGACTTTAACCTTCGGGTTATGAGGGTATTATCAGCAATTTTTGTATTTTATTGAAATTGATAGTTTTTGCTTATATTTCAATGGTTTTATTGATTTATAAGCTATGTGTTTTTAAGTGATTTTAAGTCAATTTTGGGTACTTTTGTCCCCATTGTGTCCCCAAGATTTTGAATTTTGTATGCAACATTGACTGAAAATTTACTCAATATATCGTTTTGATATATATTAATTTTATAAAATTGGAGGATTGTTATGAATAATTTTAGAGAAGTAAATAATGATATTTTAAGAGAATGGATATTATTTAGAGAGGATGAACTTTCTTCTATAACTTGCGATGAAGATAAAAAACATTGGGTTTATTTTGATGAAATTTCTGAAAAAATTTTAAGAAATGTGCCAAAGAAAAATAAAAAATATGTTCAAAAACAATTAGAAATACTAGATAATAATTTTCTTGATTATCTTGGTTATTGGAATGAAAAATATTATAGAAATGGATTTGTTGATGGCTCTCAATTAGTTATGGGATGTTTTGATGAATAGTCTAAAATACCAGAAGAATTTATTTTCTTCTGGTATTTTTTCTATATGATTTTTTCGGATTTTTCTACTTCTTTTAAAAGTAAATCTATATAAGCACAAAACTTAAGTGCATCTTCTCTTGAGCATTCATAATCAAGACCATGATGAGTTGGATTTCTATAAACTCCTATAATTCCTTTAAATAATGCTGCATATTTTTCTTGAATATCTGGATTATCACTAAATTTTAATATTGTATTTTCTGCTTTACTATGAATAGCTTTTGAAACCAATGGAATTCCTATTAAAGTGGTATTTTCTAAACCAGATTTTCTTTTTATTCTATCTTCTAAAATTTGAGTAGCTTGATTTATTACTCTGTCAAAAGCTCCAGATGCTTCTAATAAAATATCTCCACATCTTTTTTGTAGTTCTGTATCTTGTATAGCATTATATAATGCTCCTACCTTTTGAATTGTTTCTTCTGTACTATCAATATAGATATTATTAATATATTCTATAATAGGTAAAATTTTTATTAATAGGGTATCTTTTAGACAATAATTATCACCATGATATTCTGATTCTTTTATTTTATACATAGTTACAAATTCATCATTTGTAATTTCGTATATTTTATCTATTAATTCATTATATTGACAAATGTCATTCCTTCCAATAAATCTCTCACTTTGTTTTTGTATTGCTTTATATGTTCCATTTAATAAATTGTAAATTTTTTCTAAATCTTTTTTTTCCATATTCTATTATCTCCCTCTACTACTTTTTACATTTTAAAGCTACTTCTATTAATAGTTCTTCTAGTCTCTGATTTCCACAATACTCTTGAAACTGATTGAATATTTTTTTATCTTCAATAATTTCTTTTGATATCCAGCCAATTCCAACTGAAAGACCAATTATAGAAATAACTGCTATTGGTAACATATTCCAAAATCCTATATTAACTGTTAATTTCTCAATTGTTATTTCCCATATCGTTAAAAATAATGTTCCAATAATTATTGGATTCAAATACTTAATTTCACTCTTTTCTCTTTTACTCTTAATCTCTTGAAATATAATCTGTATCTTATTAATTGTATTTATCTTATTATATTTACAATACTTAATAATCCATTGATTTTGAAATTCTTCAATTTTTTTATATACACTTCTTATATATTTTAAACTAATAAGAAATTTTGAAGATCTCCTTACTCCTATTTTTTTACCTATATCAACAACAAAAACTATTTGACTTACAAAAAATAAAATAATAATTATAATAAAATATAATAAGATATAATTATTCCTTTTTAAACCAATTACATTTATGCAATATATTATTGAATTTAATATTATTCCCATTTTCCAGATAATATTTGCACATGTACTTTTTATTGCACATTCTGCATTATATTTATCTATCAACTTTTGCATCTTAAATTCCTCCTTATAAAATATAAAAAACAAAATACAGGTTAAAATTCACCATATATTTTGCTTTTCTTTTGTTATTTATTATAAACTTTATTCTTGAAGCTTTTTTATCATCTAATCTCTGCCATTTATATTTTAATCCTATATTTTTTCTCTATTCTCTTTTTATTTTCATAGAATAAATCATATATAGTCTTCTTGTAGTTTATGTATACTTCTATACCTATTTATCCTTCTATTTTATATATTTTTATTTAACCTCATTATAATTTTTATTACCATAATAAAAATTAGTTGGAATTCGATATATATTCTTTAATCTGCACAATAAAGCCTCTTCAACATTATGTTCAAATAATTTAGATTCCTTCTCGTTTATTTCAAAAATGTATTTTTTTACATATTGTTCTTTCTTATTATATTTAATAATTAATTGCATTTCATATTTTCCTTTTTTCCAAAATAATTCCTCATATAATTTTGCATACATTTCGTTATAATCATCTTTATTTTTGAATTTTTCAAAATCTTTATCATAATTATCGCCTATAATAAAATCCTTTAACTGGATCTATGTCAAGTTTTTGGACACTTTTTTTGAGAATTTTTTTATTTTATGAGACCTCTTTCATTTCTTCATTTTATTCTAAATTTATATTAGTATAAATGGTATACGGAGCTCCTTACGTCGCCATTTACACCAATATAAATTTAGAATCTTTGGTATTTAAGAAAACTTTTGTAAATGTGTAACTGTTCATTTTATTGCCACTTCGTTCTCAATTTCATTTGGCACTTTATATCCTATTGATGAATGTATCCTCTTTCTGTTGTACCATCCTTCTATAAATTCAAATATTGATTCTTTAGCTTCTGTAAATGTATTATACACGTGTAAATTTACTTCTTCTTTTTTTAATATGGCATTGAAGCTCTCCATACTTGCATTATCATAAGGATATCCTTTCTTACTATATGAGTGTACTAGATTTAGTTCGCTTAAGTATTCCTCAACTTTATTCGACGTATATTGTGAACCTAAATCACTATGAAATATTGCTCCTTTTTTGAATTTACCTTTTGCCCTAGCATTTTCTATTGCTTTTATTACTAGTTCTGCATCCATCTTTTCTCCATAACTATATCCTATTATACTTAAACTATATAAATCCATTACTATCGCTAAATATGTCCACCCTTTTTCTCTTGTATATACATATGTTATATCTGACACCATTTTTTCTCGTAATCCTTCTGCTTTAAAATTTTGCTCTAACAAATTCGGTTTGTTGGTGTCGTCCACTTTTCCTTTGTTTCCACTTGGTCTGTACTTCTTTACTACTATTGACCTTAATCCCATTTTTTTCATTCTTCTTGCTACTCGTTTTTGACTTGCTTTGATTCCTCTTTTTTCTAGTATTTTCTGGATTTTTGGTGAACCATATCTTCCTTTTGATTCTTCATATTCTTTTTTTATTTCTATATCCAATTTTTTATTTGCTTCTTCATAACTGTCTTTTTTCTTATTTTTTGAATAGTAATATTCTGAACGTGCTATTCCAAGCACTTTACACATTGTCTTTATATCATGTACTTTTTTATTATTTTCTATAAATCTTACTTTTTCTTCTATTTTGGCGTGAATATGGCAATCGCTTTTTTTAGTATTTCTAATTCTTCTTTTAATTTTAAATTTTCTTTTTTCAATCTTTTTATTTCATGGTTATTTGTTATCTCTCCTGTCTCTGTTTTTATTTTTCCATATTCGTTTATCCATCTGTATATTGTTGCGTCTGCTAAGCCATATTCACGTTTTAATTCACATATTGGTTTTTTATTTTCATATAATTCTACTATCATTTTTTTAAAATCTTCATCATATACTTTTTTCTTTGCCATTTTCTGACACACTCCTTTCTGATTAGTGTACATAATTTATTATACACCCTCTCATTAAATGTGTCCATATATCTATTCTAACACCAAACTTATTATTATGTATTTCAGATAACTTATTAATAGTTTCTGAATTTTTTATTGATTCTTCTAAGAAAATATTTATTAAACCATTTTCTTCAATTTTAAATGGATGCGCTGTTTCATTACTTGATAGAAAATTACTACCTATTGCTGAGTATACTGGAGATTTAAATGTTGACTGTATTAGTTCTAATTTTTTTCCATCATTTTCCCTGGTAATTATTGTTTCTATATTTTGAACAACAACATTTTTATATTTACATTCAATAGAAAAATCTAAATTAATATATGATCCACTTTCATTATATAGTAACTTTAATTGATTAGTAGGATAAATTTCTAATTTGGCCTTAATAAAAATATTTTTTATTATCCATATTATTACTGGCATTATCAAAGCTAATATTGATATAACTATAGCTATAAATTCGTATCCTGTTATTGGTATACTAAAATCTAAACTCATACTTTTATTCCTCCGTTTAATACATTTTTATTTATTTCATATATTGAACTAATTATTTCTTCAAACTTTATATTTTTTGCATATTGATACTTTTGTGAATAACTTGTCCATAAGTCTTTTACAAATTCGCTTTTTTCTATTTCACTAATAACTTTTCCTATATCTTGCATGTCTGTATTTCTTTTACAAAATGTTTTTTCAATAGCAATTTTCAAATTTTGTTTTGAAAAATCCTTATATTTCATTAAATAGTACAAGTCATAATAATCTTTCATTCTACTATTTAATATTCCTCTTGATATTACTGTTTGAAATTTTTCAGCTATAATACTTTCTATATTATAAGTCATTATTGTCAAACTTCTATCTTCAAACATCATTTTATAATCATATTCTATTTCTCTTGGTGTAATTAAATCTCCAGTAGCTATATCAATACTCAAATTTACTTTTATATTATCAAATTTAGCAACAATATTATATCTTAATCCACCATAAGTATCTTCTTCTCGTATAGGTTTAGAATTATTTATTTCAAAACTAACATTATCTTTAAGATCAATATTTAATATTTCTTGTAATACCTCATATAATTCATCATCTGTTAAATTAATCCCTTTTATACAAGTATCCATATCCATCGTAGTTCTAGTATCTATCCCCATTATTGAAGATAGTAATAATCCGCCTTTTAAAATAAAATTATTTTTATATTTCGAAACAGATAATCTTTCTAATATTCTTTCAAACATATAATTTTGTAGTACTTCATTTACGGTAATATTATACTTTGCTGCTAAATTTCTTGACTTATCCATTAAACTTTTAGCATTCTTTATCATATAATTGCCTCCATATAATTTTTTAGTTTGTCATATATATTCATTTTCTCTGCATATTCAAACATTCTACTTGCATTAAATTCCTTACTTCTAATGGCTTTTTTTATTGCTTTATTTCTAATTTCTATATCAATACTTTCTTTATCTTTTAATATATCGCATATCGTTCTTTCTAAGTTATAAGTTCTTACTTTCATTCCTTGTGGAGATTTCTTTTCTACAATTCCTAAATCAAATAATTCATTATTTATCCTATAAACATTAACTAGCCCTTTAAATCTATGTGGATTATAATTTTGTGGAATAGATACATCCATTTTTATTGGTGTTCTTTCTGTCATTTCATAAAAAAATAGTGCTGTATTATATGAGAATACCGTTTTCGGATACTTTAACTGAAACAAATAGTATTCATCATATTCATAATCTTTTGTAACATATATTCCTCTTTCAATTCTTTCTATAATATTCTTTTCGACCATTTTTGATAGATATACTCTTGGTATCCCATAGCTTTCAATTTGTGATGAAGTTATTATTCCTTTATTATTTTTCATAATTTTTAAAACTTTATTTATCATTTTATCTTCCTTTCCGTTTGTGCCATAATTTTATCATTTTTTGGCACAATTGTAAATATATTTTATGTAATTCTTTAAAAATTATTCAAAAAAGAGCTATGTATTTTAAACATAACTCTTTTAAATTTTTTAATTACAATCTTACTTCTTCTAATAGTTATTTTTTTTATCATCGTATTTATATTCTTCTTTATCTTCAGCAATCATTAAATATTGCTCATTTTCTCTTTCATCAGAAACTATATATGTTTTTTCATTTTTTAGTGATGAACCACTAGTAATGCTAAAAAATTTATCAAAGAAGTTAAGTATTTTTTCAATTACCTTGTTCTTTTTCTTTAACCTTACTTTATCTTTTGAAAACATAGAAATTGGTGGTAAGATTGAAGAAATTTCTATTCCTTCTGTTTCTACGCTTCCTTTTTCAAATGATCTTTTAATGAAATTATATGTTTCTTTTGGATTTAGATTTTCTTCTTCAATTATTTTATCCAATTCTTCTTTTTTCTTGCTATTCATAAAGTCTTCAAAATCAGCATATACATCTGATTCAACACTTAAAGAATCTATAAACTCCATAATTAATTCTTTTTTATTTCTTAAATCAGGACTGGCAGTAATAGCTTTATTAATTGTAACTAATACTTCTTTATCTTCCATATTGCTATCATGATATTTCTTAACTAATGCTAAAATATAATCAATATTAACCTCTATTTGTTTAATTAATTCCATTTCAAAAACAATATCTTCTGATATATCAACAGCATCCACTTTAGCTTTATTTTTAAAGTCATCATATATATCTTGATAAATACTATGATAATCTTGAGTATCTCTTTCATTTAATAGTTGTTCTTCTTTAAATTGATCAAATGAATTTAAGATATTTGTTACTTTCAATATTGCTCCATATAGTTTGATAAAATCTTTTTGATTTTGTTCACCAATGATAGGTTTCCCTAATGGAAATTTTTCTTCTAATTTCTTTACTAATTCTTCATATCCAGGGAAATCTTTTCCTTTTTCATCTTTATAGCCATAATAGTAATCTTTATATGGCTTTAATAATACTACACCTGATGCATTGTTATCTCCAAATAGAGAAAGAGCATCATTTAATTCTTTTTCAAGATTTCTAAAAGATACTATATTTCCATATGTTTTCACTGAATTTAGTATTCTATTTGTTCTTGAAAAACTTTGTATTAATCCATGATATTTTAAATTTTTGTCACACCATAATGTATTAAGTGTAACTGCATCAAATCCTGTTAAAAACATATTCGCTACAATTAAAATATCTATTTCTTTATTTTTCATTCTTAAAGACACATCTTTATAATAATTTTGAAATTTTTCTCCGGAAGTATCATAACTTGTACCAAACATTTTATTATAATCTTTAATTGCAGATTCTAGAAAATCTCTATCACTTTTATTCAAACCTTCTGTTGTTTCTGAATTTTCATCATATACGCCATCTGCTACTTCATCATTTGCACTATAACTATAGATTAATGCTATTTTTAAATTGTGACTTTTATTGTTTTTAAATTCATTATAATATTTTTTAGCCATATCAATATTTGAAACTGCAAATATTGAATTAAATCCTCTTATATTGGATACACTTTTTAATTGTTTTGCATCTCTATTTTTTGCTACTTCTACTACATTATCTAATGTCTTATATGTATAGCTTTCTGTGTTTTTAGTCTTTGTACTATAATGTTCTATTATATAATTAGTTATTGCTTTAATTCGAGTCTTATTATCGTATGCTTTTTCAATATCAATTTTATATACTTTCTCATCCTTTACATTATCTTTTATATCAACTCTTCCAACGTATTCATATCTAAATGGAAGAACATTTTTATCATTTATAGCATTAACTATTGTATATGTATGAAGCCTATCCCCAAATACTTGTCCTGTTGTTTGCATTATTCCTTTTTTAGTTTGGGCATTTTGTGTAAATATTGGAGTCCCTGTAAATCCAAATATTACCCATTTTTTGAATCTTTTTACTATATTTTTATGCATATCACCAAATTGACTTCTATGGCACTCATCAAAAATAAACACAACTTTTTTTTTGTATGAACTATGCTCTGTATTTTTCTTTATAAAACCATCCAATTTCTGTATTGTAGTTATTATTATTTTTGAATCTGGACTTGCAAGTTGTTGTTCTAAAACTTTTATATTAGTATTTGAATTGGCACAGTCTTTTTTAAATCTATCATATTCTTTCATTGTTTGATAATCCAAATCTTTTCTATCAACAACAAATAATACTTTATCTATATAATCAAGCTGACTAGCAATTTGAGCTGTTTTAAACGAAGTCAATGTTTTTCCTGAACCTGTTGTATGCCATATATACCCACCAGCATATATACTTCCAAATTTATTATAATTATTTGCTATTTCTATTTTATTAATAATCCTTTCTGTTGCAGTAATCTGATAAGGACGCATTACTAATAAATCTTCTTCAGATGTAAAAATACAATATTTTGTTATTATATTTAATAATGTACTTTTACATAAAAATGTTCTTGCAAAATCTTCTAAATCACATATTCCATTATTATTTTGATCTGCCCAATAAGATGTAAATTCAAAAGATTGAGATTTTTTTACTTTTCTTCCTTCTATATGCTTATATCTTGTTGTATTTGAATAATATTTAGTAGCTGTCCCATTACTTATTACAAATATTTGAACATAATTAAATAATCCAGAACTATACCAAAATGAATCTCTTTGATATCTTTCTATTTGATTAAAAGCTTGTCGAAGTTCTACACCTCTTCTTTTTAACTCGACATGTACCATTGGTAATCCATTAATCAATATAGTTACATCATATCTATTTTTCCTTTTATCTGTTTCAACTTCATATTGATTTATTACTTGCAAATAATTATCATGTATTCTATTTTTTTCTTTATATATTAAGTAAATATTTTTTAATTCACCATTTTCAAGCTGTAATGAATATTTATAGTCTTCTTGAATTTTTCTTGTTTTTTCAATTATCCCATCATTTGGATTAGCAATATAATTATTAAATAATTCATTCCATTCTTTTTCTGTAAATTTTATTTTATTTAATCTTTCTAATTGTTTTCTTAAATTTATAATTAAATCATTTTCATTATTAATATTTAAATATTCATAAGATTGATCTTTTAATATATTAATAAATTCAGCTTCAAGTTCAGCTTCACTTTGATATGAAGTAGCTTGTCTTTCCAATGGTTTATATTCAGTTAAAACTGTTGAATTATCATTTTCAGATATTATATTATTACTCATTATTCTACTACCTCACTTTTATATTTTTCATTAAAATCATTAAATGATTTTATAAATATGTCTTTTTCATGTTCAGTTAGTTCTGTTCTTTCAAATTCAAACAAGTCTCCATGACTATATGTATTTAAAAGTCTAACCATTTCATCTTTATATTCAGATTCATATAGACAGTCACCAAACTTTTCATATCCACAATAATTTGCCGTTTTTTCTAATAATACTCTAAACATATTGAAATGTATCTTTTCTACGCAATCAATTTCATTCTGTATTTTTTCTTTTAAATATAAATGATAACCAAATAAATTTTTCACATCTTCACTTAAATCATACTCATAATTTTTAATTTCCAGTTTATAAACTTTAATTTTTCTAATTTTACTATCAATATTTTTTATCAAGTTGTTTACTGAATTAAAAAATAATATATGATGTGTAGTAATTAAAAAACATATATTCAAATTATTACATTTTACTATTAATTCTTTTATTAATATAGCAATTTTTACAATTATCGAATCATCAACAGATGAAACCGGATCATCTATAATAATATATTTTAAATCATCAAATATATGCGTTGATCTATCTTCCACAACCTCTATCTTTAATTGCTCTATAGCAGTTTCAACAAAAGAATAATATACTGACCAAACAAATAATGTTTCTTCTGCTTTTGATATTTTAACATCATTATCATATCCACTTTTTGTTTTCACAT
Source organism: uncultured Clostridia bacterium (assembly GCA_944393295.1). The sequence goes on along the minus strand of CALXZR010000044.1, from coordinate 5,033 downwards.
TAAATGTTACTTGACTAAAATCATCATTAAATTGTGGTATGACACTTTGTCCATAAACATATTCAAAATTTTCAATTATCCTTCCATCAAGCCCTTCATCTCTTATTGTCTTTGAAATTCCAATATAATCATCTATATATAATACATATTTTTCATTATCCCATACAAAACAATCTTGAAAAATTGAATTAAAGCATAAACATCTTGAATCATTCTCATCAACCAACCCTCTTGATATTCTCGTCTTTCCTGTACCATTAAATGCATATATGGAATCTATATTAATTTTATTTGTATTTTTATCTAAATCATTCTTTATTTTTTTTATTACTTCATTTAAATTCATATCACTTTAACTCCTTAAAGCTCAATAATTTATTTCTATAGTATTCATATTGTTTTCTTCTTAATTGTATTTCTGCCGGCAATCCTTCTGAAATATCTTTAGTCAGTTTCTCAAACTTATCTAAAATATTAACAATTTCTTCTTGTTCCTTTATTGAAGGGACTGGAATTTCTAAACTTTTAATATAACTTAAACTCGCCATTGCAAATTTTCCATTTGCAAAATCCAGGAATTTTTCATATAGATTACTACAAGCATAATATAAGTAAGAAGTATTTAATTTGGATAAATCTTTTGGATAAAGAGCTGCCACATTTTGATTTGTACATGCTTCAAAATTCAAAAATGCCACTTTACCTATTGTCGCTCCAACCATTGCAATTAATGTTGTTTCTTTTTTTAATAATTTTGCAGAAGATTTTTGCAATCCTAATTCTGTAATATAATCTGTTGCATCATCCACACTTTTTTGATTTTTACATACAGTTGAACCTAACCATTTAATATTTCCATTATTCCAATACTCTGTTTTACTTTTTGCTGGTGTTCCACCAGCACATATGTTACATACTTCATCTAATCTATAATATTTCATATCTTTACTAAAAATGTTTGAACGCCAATATTCATATTGTTGCTTTCTTGCTTCTAACTCTGCTTCTAACTCTGCTTCTAACTCTGCTTCTAACTCACTAAATTTATCAAGTATTCTTGCAATTTCTTCTTGTATTTCTATTGGCGGAATAGGAATATTTAAATTAAGAAACATTTTTTTATTTAAGTTATATCTTGTTACACCAAATGAACACTTTAAAATTTGTTTTCTAAAATATGTACTTCTGAATATATGCTTAGCATAACTAGGAATTATTTTATTTTTATATTTTTCATTTAGTCTAAATCCAAAGCAAAAACTATTTAAATATATCTTTTCTTTTGGTTGTTCCATTACAACTGAAATCATTCCGCTATCTTCCATATTTTCTGAAGAACCTGTAATAAGTATATCTCCCTTGATAACATAGTTTTGCTTTTCATTTTCTTTAATATACACAAAATCATCTACATCCAATTTTACTGCTGGATTATTATATATATTTGTATAGGTTATATACCTATTATTACCACTTTCAAAATCGTTCTTATTTTTTCCACTTAATCCTGTAAATGTTTCTCCCATCTCTATAAGTTTTCTATACTCAACACCATTTGGACATAACTTTTTAATTAATTCATTAATCTTGTTCATTAGAATCTTCCTCCAATTCTTGAATTATTTTATCAAGTTCAATTCTTATTTCAGATTCTCTTTTTACTACTTCTATGATTTTTTTATTTACTTCTTTGATATCAATTTTATTTTCTTCTGTAGAAGATTTCAAATATGAATTAACAGAAATATTATAATCATTATTTGCCACTTCTTCATTTGATACAACAATTGATTTATTTTCAATATTTGTTCTATCTTTAATTAGTTTCAATATATTATCAACATTATTGTCTTCTGGATTATCATCTGGAGTCGTCAATTTATTTTTATTTGTATTCCTTACAAATTCATTAGAAGCATCAATAAATAAAATATCATTTGTTTTCTTAGATTTTTTCAAAACTAATATACAAGTAGCAATGCTTGTACCAAAAAATAAATCACTTGGCAACTGGATTACAGTATCAACAAAGTTACTGTCTACCATATATTTTCTTATTTTTTGTTCAGCTCCTCCTCTATATAATACTCCTGGAAATTCAACGATTGCAGCCGTTCCTTTCGTTGACAAATATGACAACATATGCATTGTGAAAGCAAGATCTGCTTTTGACTCTGGTGCAAGAATACCAGCAGGAGAATATCTAGAATCATTTATTAAAATTGGATCTGATTTTCCAGCCCATTTAATTGAATATGGTGGATTTGAAACTATGGCATCAAATGGTATAAAATTGTCATGTTTTGGATCAGTTAAAGTATTTCCTCTTGCAATGTTGAATTTTGTATAATTTATATCATGCAGAAACATATTTATTCTTGCTAAGTTATATGTAGTAAGATTAATTTCTTGACCGTAATATTCCATGTCTTTTGAATTCAAAATTTTTTTAAATCTTAATAATAGTCCTCCTGAACCGCAACAAGGATCATATACCTTATTTATTTTATTTTGTCCCATTAATGTTATTCTTGCTAATAATTCTCCTACTTCTTGTGGAGTAAAAAATTCTCCTCCTGATTTACCTGCATTTGAAGCATACATTGTCATTAAGAATTCATATGCATCACCGAATGCATCAATAGTATTATCTGAATAGTTTCCTAAATTCAAGTCACCTATAGAATCAAGCATTTTTATTAGCTTTTCATTTTTTTCATCTACAGTATTTCCCAATTTGTTTCCCTTTACATCAAAGTCATCAAATAATCCCTTTACATCATCTTCTGATGCAGTTCCTTTCGCTGATGCTTCTATATTTTCAAATACCTTATTTATTGTTATATTTAAATCTGGATTACTTTTGGCTTTTTTTCTAACATTGCAAAACAATTCACTTGGAAGGATAAAAAATCCTTTATCTTTTACTATATCTTCTCTACCATATTCTGCCTCTTCATCTGAAAGATTCCTATATTCAAAATCTTTGTCACCCCATTCTCTCTGATTTTTATTAACATAATTTTCTATGTTTTCTGATATAAATCTATAAAATAACAACCCTAAAACATATTGTTTAAAATCCCATCCATCTACAGAGCCTCTTAATTCATCAGCTATTTTCCATATTGTTTTATGAAGTTCATCTCTTTCTTTTTCTTTTTTATTATTCATCTTTTATTCCTCCATTTTTTCCAATTATATTAATTACTTCATATCCTTTTGTGGTTAATCCATATTTGCCTTTTTCTTTATATCTTTTCAAATAATTTAATTTTATTAATTCATTCATATATCTATTAGTTTTGCTTTTCGAATAATGTAGCGTATCTGCTATTTCTTGTTGACTTGAAGATAAATATTTTGCTTTTCTATACTGCACTTCATTATCAGCAATCCACTTAAGCAACCTATACTTGTCATTTGTAAAAATTTCTAAATTTGATTCCATTTCCTTCCTCCCAGTTCTTCCTTTATTTTATAAATAAAGTTCTAAAATGTCAACTATAATAGTGTATATTTCAAAACTTAATGATAAGTAAAAAACCGGCACATTTCTGTGCCAGGCTTATCTTTCATATCTTCTATCTTTTTTCTTGCTTTTCTTTTGTTCCTTTTCCTGTTTCTGTCTTTCTTCAAAAACTTTTATTTGCTCTAATTTTTCCAAGCTTTGTTTTTCTATATTGTCACATAATTTAATTTTTCTTCTTACTTTTGTAATTTTTTCTCCTATTGCTATAATATCATTTAATATTTCCTCTTTATTTTGATTTTCAGGCAGTTTATCTCTTGTGTAATATAATTTCTTTCGTTCATTTATTAATGTTTGTAATTCCTTTTTAAAATCGTTTTTACAAGTATTTAATTCACTAAGAGTTGTTATATTATATTTGCATAGTAATCTTGTTTGTTCAGAATATTCATCCATTTTCTTTACTGCTTCTCTCATCTCTGGAGTCAATTTGTGTTGCATGCTTTTCTTTGGAAATACTTTTAATAAATAACAATAATACAAATATAATGCCTTTAATCCTTTTGCTTTAGGTTTTGTTTTTAAAGTCCCTTTATATTTTAATTTCGTATTCCATGTTTGAGGTTTTGGATATACTTCTTTTTCTGGATTTGTATATAAAATTCTATACTCTATTCTCTCTAGGGAATATTCTTCTCCAAATGCCCTTTCAATTCTAATATTTCTTTTATATGGTTCTCTCCTTATACTAATTTTTCCAGCTCTTATATTCACAAAATATCCCATATTGTTTAAAATATTTACAAATTGCTTATAACTCCATGCTTGTTTTATTGCATAATCAATATCTTCTTTTGCAAAGGTATAATAACTTGATTTTTGTATTGCACTTTCATAATATTTATCAAAATTTACTTTGTAATTTTTATACTGACCTTTTTTTTTTTTTTTTTGTCCATATTAATCGCATAAATCATCTGATGTTTTTCTAAGTAGTGCAGTATTTTCATAATTACTGTAATATTTTTTTTTTTTTTCAAAAGATACAGAATTTAATACAAAATGATTATGAATATGTTTTGTATTTAAGTGAGTAGATACTACAACTTCAAATCTATCTCCCCACATTTCTTCAGCAAGTTTTACTCCAATTTCATGTGCTACTTCTGGAGTAACTTCTCCTTCTTCAAAAGATTGATATCCATGAAAAGCCATTATCTTATTTCTTTTACTGTATTTATATTTGTTAAATTTCTTTTTAGTTTTTATCATTTGTTTTAAAGCTGTCTTTGGCTCACAATTTATTCCTGATACAAAGAATTGTTTTTCTGTTTTATCTGGGTTAGTTGCATAGTTTAATGCTTGCATAATTATATAATCACTTTCTTCTACTTTCTTATTTTTAGTTTTCTCTTTATCTGTTGCATAATCAATTACATGATCTAATCTTTTGTCTACTTTCCACAAACTTGTAGTCGCCATTCTTATTCCTCCTCTCTTAAAAAGGGGATTGGGGAATTTTCCCCATATTTGAATTTCGACTGATGAAATTCATTGCTTG
>CALXZR010000043.1 GCA_944393295.1 uncultured Clostridia bacterium | reverse complement strand
TAAATCCTCCACTATTATGATTTCAATATTATATAAAATTATTTCCAAAAATTCAACATTTTTTTGTTATTTTATCTTGACAAATGGATAAAATAACTTTATAATATTAATCACTGATGTAATTTATTCACATGGCGAGGTAGCTCAGTTGGCTAGAGCATCCGGTTCATACCCGGCAGGTCGAGAGTTCGAATCTCCCTCTCGCTACCAAAAAAAAGCTTGATTTTTCAAGCTTTTTTTGTTTTATTATTTAAAAAATTATAGAACAAATAGTTTTTACTTGTCTATTTTTATATTTGCAAGTGGGCTATATTTCATTTGTTCAGAAATTCTCATTTGTGCAGCTAAATGTACATAGTGTTGTGTCATTGTTAAAGTTGTATGTCCTAAAATTATTTGCAAAGTTAAAGGGTCTCCACCATTTAAAATATAAATTGTAGCAAATGTGTGCCTTAATAAATGTGGATGTAAATCTTGAATATGTAGTTTTTCTCTCATTCTTTTAAGAAATGATTGTATAGCTTCGTTTGTGATAGGAAAACCACAAACATCTACAAAAAATTGACTTGTGGGAACAAACTTATTTTCAAAAAATCTAAGATAATTATCAAAATAAATTTGCGTATTTTTTGAAAATGGAACAAATCGTTGTTTTTGCCCTTTACCGTTGACAAGAATAAGTTTTGTTTCTTTTTGAAAATCTGTAAATTTTAAGTTTATTACTTCACTAAGTCTAAGCCCACAGTCTAACATAAGGCTAATTATTAAGTTATTTCTAGCACCTAAAAAGCTAGATGTATCAAAATAATTTAAAATCAATTTTATTTCATTATCATTTAAAATACGGACAACTTTTTTCTTATATCTTGGCAACTTAATATCAGTACAAAATTTATTCAATATATAACCCCTCTTTTCACACCAACCTATAAACTGCTTTAAAATTTCTGCATAAGTAAATATAGTTCTGCTGGATAATTCTTTATTATATTTAGTTCTTTTGTTTCTTAAATAAAGAATATATTTTTTATACATATCAAAATTTAAATTATCTATATCTATATCACTAGACCAATTAAGAAAAAAATATAAATGTGTTTTATTGTGATGAATCGTTTTATTTGTATTACCTAAAACATATTGTTCTTCTATAAAATAATCTATTACTTGTGATAATTTCATACTACTTCCGGATATGAAAAAGGGTCGAAGTCAATAAAATGTTCATCAAAATTAATATTTGTACTTTGCGAGAAGTCTATATTTGCATCTTTTAAATCCTTTATATTATAATAAAACATTGATTTTTTTGTTCTTTTCTTTACATTTTCTAATCCGTCAACCATAATAGAAAGATAAAAATTATAAAGTCTCATTGCTTTTGTTTCTTTATATAAAGTTTTTAATCTTCTTTCTACATCTTGTTTTTTTCTTACAACTTCTAAATCTTTTTCAAATAATCTTATCATTTTCATAAATTCATCACTCCAAATTTTTTCCAATTCATTATAATTTATATTTCTTATTCTTATATATTTACTTTTGTATACTTCTTCTAATTTTTTCTTTTTTATCTCACACTCAAAACGAATAAAACCTTGTATAATTGGTAAAAACTCAAATACAGGAAAACCATTGTCATTAAGCTTTTTCATATCGTGTTTTTTAAATTCTATTAATTTATTGTAAATTTTTAGTGTTGTTGTAGTACCAGACATATAGATGCTTTCATCATTGTAATGTTTTATTTTTCTTCTAGGATATCTACAAAAGCTTAAATTATTTATATAATCTCGAACATTTTCATTTGTGTTTAAATCAAATACTTTTGTTATATCAACTCTTTGTAAAAACCAATGTCTTAAATCTGGAAGCTTTACATTGTAATTTTTTTCTAACATATAAATTAAATTTTTAGTTATATCTATAATATTATAAAAACCATTATGTGTGTTGTAACCTCTAACTATTTTGTGAAAACTTCCTTCTACTTCTAAATAATAATTATCTATAAATTTATATTTAGAACCTGAGCCGACCCTTACAGAAAGAGAAGAACTATAAGAGCCTTCAAGCTTATCATTTACGATATTATAAAAGATTTCTCCAGTAGATGTATTATAAGATGTTTTTATTATGCTATTATTTTTTATAATATCGTAAATATCTTTAGAAATCATTGTGTAAATTTTTATAGTATCTATCATTTTTTTATACCTCATTTGTATAAAATATTCCAATATATTGGACACTCGGAGGGTGTTACTAAGAACCCTCCATATTTTTGCAATAAATTTTTTAATATAATTTGTGTAGATTTGCTTCGTTCCACTAGGTGCATAGCACCTGCAAATCTTACACATCTATTAAAACAAATTATTGTATATTTTTTAATATCTTTCTAAAATTTTCTAATATATTCCTTTGTCCTAAATTATAACTATATTGCGATTTTTCTAACATCTCTACTAAAGTTTTAAAATCTTCTTTTTTTAGTCTAAATGTAATAAATTTTTCATTATCCATTTAAATTACTACCTTTCAAAATTTTATTATCCTTTTCTAGTTTTTCTATTTTTGTTTCATATTCATTTTTCATTTTCTTTATTTCTATTAAGTCTCCAATAAAACTAACTAGCATACCTAATAAAAATAAACCTATTCCTTGAAATGCATTCATTCTTCTAAAGTCCTTTCTCTATTAATTTCATTAAATAAATCAACAAGTTGTTTTTCTTTTGATTTTCCTAATTTTAAATCTTTCATAATTTCTTCTGTATCATAAGAATTTCTTATAAAATCTTTAGCTATAAAAATATTATATTTTGCAACTTTTCTTTTCTTATTACCTTTGTCTTTCTTTTCATCATTTGCAATATATTCCTCTGTGTGATAATAACGGTTAACTACTAATCTACCTAACAAAAAAGAATTACATTCTACAACAAAGTTTGTTTGTTCACGAAGAATTTTATCAATTCGAGTAAAAACTTGAGAGCTAGCAACAATTTGTTTATGCATTTTTCTTTGTTGTGAAATATAATAAAGCAAATCGTCTGGTCTATCTTTCCACTTATCAGAATTCAAAGTCATATGAATTTCATCAAACCCAAAAAGTACACCATGATTTATAATTTTAAAAAATTTTTCATCTTTTATATAAAATTCTTTTCCTTCTTTATTAGTTTTATATTTTTTTAGTTTTTCATATTCTTCTTTTAAAATTTCTACTTCTTCATAGTTAGTAATTTCAATTAAATCTTTCCAGTTTTTAATAATTCCGTCTCCTGCAGGAAAATAAAAATTAGTATATATTTTAAGTTTCGGATATTTTTGTTTCATTGCAAGTAAATAATTTACAATAGATATTGTTTTTCCACTTCCACCTAATCCACAAAAAATATGAAAGCCATAGCCTCTAAATTCTTTTTTATTCATTGTAATAAAATCTTTAATAAAAAGTGGAAAAGCTTCAATAAATTTAAAAATAAAATTATGTATAAAGCCTTTTTTTGCAAAATCTAAAAATATTAATAATCCTACAAAAAAACATATCATTATTTTAAAAAAAGTAAAAAAAATACTAGACATATATATCCTTTCTATATATAGCTTGTTTGCCACCCGACATAATGTCGGGTGTAGCAAACTTAAGCATTCAAATCAATACCACCTTTTGAAAGTAATATTTTCCAAATCTTAAATTGAAGAGTAAAGGCTAAAAGAAAAATTACAACAGTAAAAGTTTCGAATATTGGTAAGTAATTATTAAAACCTATAATTGTTTTAAATATTTCAGGTAAATTAGTAACTATCCAAACAGGAGTAGAAAAAACAGGAAATAAAGATATTATAAAATTTAAAACAACATCAAATGCAGTTAATAATAAATATAAAATCATTAATCTTTACCACCTTTCACATTAACATTATCTAAACCAGTAGCAGTAGCTTTATAATTTAAAACAGTCTTAACTAAATAAACTATTCCACAACCATAAACAACTAAAGCTAATAAACTTCTTATTTTAATTCTATAAGGTTCATAAGCTTCTTTAACATTAATTACTTGCTTCTCTTCTGTTTCTCCACCAAAAAAAGAAAAACTTGGCATTGTAATTGTGAGCATATCGTTACTTGCTATAACTTCACTTTTAGCATCTTCTAAACTTTCTTGCCAGAAAGAAATAAAAGGTAATTTAGTTTTTATTAAATCTCCTAAATCAGAATAACTTTCTTTTATTTCTTCCCATTGACCATCATCTGGTACAAATATATGTACAAAAAAATCTAATAAATTACCAAAAAAATTCCCTAAAAAAGAAAGTATATCTCCAATTAGACCAAATAAACCTCGATTTTCTTCTGTACCATCTCCAAAGAAAAATTCTCCAATACCATTTATAATTTGATATACAAAGAAATCTTCATTTAATGGATTAAAAAAATTAACTATTGCCTCCAAAAACGAAAGTACGCTATCAAAGAAACCACTATCATCGTTGCTAGAATTATTATCCCCACCGGTAGTATTTCCACTACCTGTTGTTTCGTTGTTTGATGTATTGTTGTCTTCGCCACCTTGTACCCCTCCACTAGAGTTTCCTCCAGAGTTGGGGCTACCTTGAAAAAAATTGTATCATCTTCATTATAAATAGTATATGGTATAGCTTTAGCTAAAACAGAACTATCCGTATTATAAAAATAACTTTTTAAAATGACTAATTTATTTGTAGGATTGGAGCCGTAAGGATTAAATTCGCCAGAAGTAGTCATTAATAATTCATTCGTAGTAATAATATTACCAGAAGTATCATAAAACTTTGCAATAATATAATCATCATTAGGATCAGAAATTTTCATATATGCTACATTATTAGGAAAAATTGAAATAGAATAATTAGAACTTATGCAAAGATAATTAAAATCTGAGTAATCTTCTGGCAAATCTTCTTGTAAAGTAACTTCAAAAGAATCTCCTTCTATTGGATTTATAGTAACAGTATCACCAGCAGAATAAGCAAAACAATCAATAGTAAAAAGTAATAATATTCCTATAAATATAATTAAAAATAATAAAATCTTATTATTTGTTTTCATTTGTAATTATTTACTCCTTTCTTTTAAAGTAAAAGAAGATAACAAAATACCAGGGGGCAATATGTTATCTTCTGTAAAAATATTCAGTTAAATAGCTAAGATATTATAAGAATGAGTAAATAACTCTCTTAATAATACCAATTCCAATGAATGTAGCCATTATTCCTATACCAATTGGCATAAGAGTAGACAATCCACTTGAAATTGCAGCAGTTACTGGCTCTACAGTATCAGCTGTAATAGTGTATAAAACTTCGTTCATCTTTTGTTCTCCTTTCTTTATTTTTTCTTTTGTATTTTTATCGATAAAAACTAAGGAGGAACTCGTTAAAGTACAAGTTCAAGAACTTATATTTAAAACTCAAA
>CALXZR010000042.1 GCA_944393295.1 uncultured Clostridia bacterium | reverse complement strand
CTTTATTATATCTCGTATCATATGTTTTTGCATAAGTAGAAATTATAAAATCTTCTATTTCAATATTTGCATCTGTTCCAACTTCTTCTGTGATTTCTCTTTGTAAGGCTGTTCTAAAATCTATATCATTTTTCTTTACTCTTCCTCCTATAGTTTCTAATTTCAATTGTTCATCTCGACACCCTAAACCTCTTCTTTGAAATATTATTTTATTTTCTTTATCAAAGGCATATACAATAACTGCAACTTCATATTCTTTTGACACTAAATCATTATCTTTTACTATTTCCTCTAATTCTTTCATGTTTTTTACTTCATTTGAAAATAATACCATTTTAATCCCCCCATACATCCTATTTATTTATCTTTTAAACACACTACAATAAAATTGGTTTATTAAATATAGTTCACTATATCTTCAAAAGTATCATATCCACTTTCGCTATTGATATGTCCTGCTTTAGGAATAAAAACTTGTTCTGTTGCGATTTTATCTGCAAAATCTTTTTCGACTTCATATTTTACATATGGATCATTATCTGAATAAAAACAAATTATTTCATTTGCATATTGTTTTACCTCTTCTAAGTTATCAAAATACATGGATTTATTAACTGCATCATATTCTTCATTTATTCCTAGATAATTATTAAATCCACATACAAATATTAATTTTTTAACTTTTATTTTATTTTGGGCTAGAAACTTTGATATAAATACTGGTGCTATACTATGTCCTATAATTGTAGTATTTTCATTTATTAATCCTAACTCTAAATAATATTTAAGTAATTTACTCCAATTTTCATAATTTTGAAATCCAACTCCTATTGGAAAATTTGGCACATATACTTGTTTCCCATCATCCTCTATAAAATCGTGTAGCCATCCTATCCAATTTGAATATGGACTACTAAATGAACCATGTATTATAAAATAATTCTCCATTTATATCTCCTCCAATTTATAATTTACACCTAAAATATTTTCTTCATCATCTACTTGTATATACATTTTAAAATTACATTTCTCATCAGTCAATCCTTTTATAAAAAATCTATCTAAAAGCATTATTTGAGATAATATTTTTTCTTTTTTTAATAACTCAGTAATTTCTATCCATTCTGACGTATTCTCTTCAAATTCTTGTGGCTTTCCTTCATATTCATTGCATAAAAACACATTAAAATCAAATATTCTATTTGGATATTCAATTATCATATTTCCCTTGTATTTTAAATTTTTAACATTAAGACCTGTTTCTTCTTTCATTTCTCTTATAGCTGTTTGCTCTGATGTCTCTCCTTCTTCTATTTTACCTCCAGGTATTTCATAATACCCTGATTTTTTATTGCTTTCTTTATATTTAGTTACTACTACTTTATTATCTTTAATTAAATAGCATCTAACCGCTTTTCTTACTGGTTTATCCATTCATCTCTCCTATATATTCAAAATAAAAAAATTATTTTTACTCTTTTATCCATTATATTTAACATTATTAAATAACTCTAAAGGATATATTTTTCCAACCTCAAAATCCTTAATATCTTGAATAGCCATATCATATTCTCTCAATTCCTGATTTGTCATATTTTTTATTTCTTCAATATCTATCCACTTTACATCTAATATCTCTTTTGTATCAAATTTTATATTTTCATCTAAAATATCCGCCGTAAATTTTACAACTATAACAGTTTCTTTTCCTTTTAAAATCAATGTACTTATTGGTAAAACACCTGTAAGCTTTACTTTACACCCAGTTTCTTCGCATACTTCCCTTATTGCCGCTTCAGTTACTAATTCATTTTCTTCCACATGACCTGCTGGAAAATTCCATTGTCCATAACATTGCTTCTTAGCTTCTTTTACCATCAATATTTTATTATCCCTTACTATAAAACAGCCTGCAATAATTACCATATATTCCTCCTATAATTTAATAATTTCTTCCCATATTTTTAATATATCTGCTTTTATTATATTTCCTATTCTACATATCTACATAAGCATATTTACTTATCTTCATATTTATATAACTATCAATTTTTTCTTTTGATACATTTGAAACATCATATATTCTCGTTCCATTAATTATAATTGGATTTATATATCTTCTTTTCACTTTTCTACTCACACAAAACTTATCTTTTCTATATTTTTCACAATCTACAAAATTATTACAGTTCATAAATTTATTAAATAAATTTGAAATTTCCTTATCTGGACAATTTCTTATCATCTTTATTATTTCTTGCTCAGATAATTCATATAAATCTTTTGTAGTTATATACTTTTTTTTATACATTTTTTCTATAATATCTGCAAAAAAATACATTGTTATTATATCTTTAGAACTAATCCATAAAGGCCATAACTCACTTGCCCCATTTATAAATTTTTCAGCCTTTTCTATTGTTTTAAATCCTAATTCAGAAATATCATCTTCATTTTTAGCAATTTGAATATCTTCATATATTTCTTTTATTTCTGGCAAATCCCAAACTTTTTTATAATAAACTCCATTCATAAATGTATATTCTAATCTATCTGCAGATAATTTTGGAATTTCATTATCTGCGACAGGATAAATTTTATAATCAGCTACTTCTTCTATCTTTATTTTATCTCTTTCTAATAAACTCATTATTTCTTTTGAGTTCTTAATTACATCTAATGTTTGTTCTTCTGTTGATTCCTGTTTTTCTGCATCACCATTTAAAAAATCCACACAATGTTTAAAAGCTGGACTTGATATGTCATGAAGTAAACCTGCTACCGTTTGTTTTTTATCATGTGTAAAATTCCATATAATAAGTGCTACTCCTACACTATGTTTTAAAACTGAATACATATCTTCATATATATTTTCTTTTCTCCAATAATCACCACATATTTGATTAATACCATCTAATTTTTGCATTTCTGGAGTATAAATATAATCATTTAAAAACATTGGAAAATCTTCTGACAATATTGAATAATATTCTTTTATATTTTCATTTAATTGTTCCGTATAATTTTGTGACATTTTTTTCTCCTTATTCATATTTTTATAACTTAATCATATAATTTTCAAGTATACCTAAACAAAACTAAATTTTTCTAATAAAGCACATCACTTTTGTTCAATATTTTCTTATTTGTCAAATAAATTATTATACTTAATTCATTATCATTAATACCTTTACTTTGTTTTAATTAAAACTTCTTTCCAAAAATCAGCATCACTAAATTCTAAGCCTTTTTCGCTTTCATCGTACCAAAACTTATCTTCTTCTGATATTTCTCCTGAAGTTGATAAATAAGTAATTTGCAAAATCCCCATAGCATTTGCTATATCAAAAAATATCGGAAATTGTTCTTTTTCATAATCTGTTAATTTATTATATTTTTGATATTCATCTAATATCATTTTTGTTTTTCTTGTCGTATCTTCTTTACTGTTTGCATCTAAACATAAATTACAAGCACTTACTGCTAAATCAATAACTCTAGGAAGATGATTTGATACTGCAAAGTCTATAATCCATAATTTATCATTATTATCTTTCATAACATTTGTACTTATAATATCTCCATGGACAAAAGCCTTTGGTAATTTGTTCATATCAATTTTTTTAAATTCATCTAATAATTTATTTAATCTACTTCTATCCTCTTCACTTAAATATTGTGCTTTTTCTTTCATTTCTTGTTCAAAGTTTATAATAGCCCACTTATCATAAATAAAATCTGACTTTAAAGTTGCCTTATGTATGATAGCCATTTGCCTTATTATTTCTCTTATCTCATCTTCATTCGGTATAATTCCTAAATCGAAAAAACTTTCTCCATCTATATACTCAAATACACACAATCTATATTTTACATTATTATATTTTATATCATATTCACCTTTTTCACCAACTTTGTACAATTGGGGAGTATTTATATTAAGGCTTGAAGCTAATTCTATTCTATCAATATAGTTTTTACATTCTTCATCTGATCTTTGCCTATTAAATATCTTTACACAATATTTTCCTTTTGATGTTTCAAGCCTGTAGTTAAAATCCTCATATCCAACTGTAATAATTGAATCCGAAATATAATCGCCTAGCTTGTATTGCCTACATATTTGTTTTGAAATATTACTTAAATCTGTATTCAAATTAATTCTATCTTTAAATTCCTTTTCCATATAATGCTCCTATATGACAAGATAATAATTTTTTATTTACTTTTCATTCAATTTACATATTAATGTTTTTTCATAATCAATAAAATCATTATTTTTATAAAAACTTATTGCTTCTATGTTTTGACTCCATGCTGATACCTTAATGTAATCAACTTTATTCTCCCTACACCATTCTTTAAATTTGGCAATTAATTTACTACCTATCTTTAATCTCCTATATTGATTTTCTATGTACATATTTTCAATTTCTGCAAATTTTTCCGTAAAACAGTCATTTACATTATGAATACTACCTGCCAAATATCCTATAATAATATTATTAATTTTTGCTACATAAATAAACTCGTCTTGTATAAGTTTCTTAAAATATTCTGTTCCTTTTTCTCCAAAAGTCCAATCTATATTTAATAATTTATTATATTTTTCAAATTCTCTAACAAATAGCTTTCTATTTAATTGTTGTATATATTCTAAATCTTTGTCTGTAGCTTTTTCTAATATAACATCATCTAGCATATTTTTCTCCTTTTTTTATAATCCTAATTCCGTTATATCTTTTATAGAATTAAAAACATAACTTTTTATTCCATATTCATTTCCTGCTTTAACATTTTTTAGACTATCATCGAAAAAAATTGTTTCTTTTTTATTTAAGTCAAATCTTTTAATTAATATATCAAAAATCTCTTTGTCTGGCTTTCTTAGATGTTCTTTACAAGAATAAACTCCTCCATCTACTATATTTAATATATTAAGTTTATCATTTAAATAGCTGTATGATACATCTGTTATATTTGAAAGAAAGTATATGTTATATCCTTTATTTTTTAGTTCGCAGATTTTCTCTAAATTTTCTTTAATAACTGGTAACGCTTCTTCCTGACACTCTTCTGACAATATTTTTTTTATATCATCTGAATATTTAGGATTTTCACTAATAAGTTGCTTCATATATTCAAATTGAGATAAGTTTCCTAATATACATTCTTTAAATCTACTATCACCATATATTATTTTACATATCTTATTTACTTCATAGTCGGTTTTTTTATTTAATAATCTTCTTAACGGTCTATTTCCCCACTCTAAAACTATCCCTCCAATATCAAATATAATATTTATAATCATTATCATTTTCTCTTTCTTTCATTTACAATTTTAATCTAAATTATGAACACTAATATTGGGTATAATTTTTTCAAAACCATTATATCTATATAATACTGTTTATATTCCTGCTATGTTCTTTTCGCTCCTAATATAGATTCTATTCAATTTCAATATTTTCACCATTCTCTAATATCTCATACTCAACTTCATACTTTTCAAACATTTCTTTTATAAAATCAAAATTTGGTGGAAATGCTGGATTATCCATATGAATTGGAATTGTTAACACTGCTCCCACTTCTTTGGCATATAAAGACGCTTCAAATGCTGACATAGTTAGTCCATATCCTGTTACAGGAACACATAAAATATCTGTTTTATAATCATTTTTAAAGCAAATTGTATCACTTGTTGTATATAATCTATTTTGTCCATCATCGATAATATATCCTACATTTTCATGTACTTCCTTCGCACCTTTTAATAACGGTTGATACCCATGTATTGCATGAACAACTTCTATTTTTATATTATCTAATTCTATGATATCATTTTCTTTAACAATACTTATTTTTAAGCTTTTATTTGCTTCTGCAACTTCTTTTGTGGAATATATTATTATATTCTTATTTAACTTTTCTAATATCTCAGTATTACAATGATCTGGATGTTTATGTGTTATTAAAATAATATCTATATTATTCCAAATCTCAAAATATTCTTCTTTATATTTTAAATTTCCTGGATCTATTAAAATTTTCTTTTCCTTTGTTTCAATTAGTAAACATGATTGTGGAAATTTTGTAATCTTCATAATTCATCAGACCTTTCTTATTTATTATTTCTATTTTTAGGTATCTACAAAATCAAAAACTATCTTTTTGAATAATAATATACTATATTTTTGCTGTAAACAATTTCATAATTGTCTTTATGCATAACATTAAAGTCCAGCCCTTCAAATCCTTTGATATGCAAATTATATATATCTTTCACTAACTCTATGTCCATTTTTATATTTTCCTTCTAAATATATTTATCTTTCAAAAATTCCTAATAATTTTAATTCTATTTCTATTTCTTAATAATTGATATTCTATATCCTGTAATTTTTCCTCTATACTTTCACGTTTTGTTACATCACAATTCATTTTTAATCTTTTAAAGCAAATTATTCTTTTCTTTGGTATATTTGACCCTTATACTCTTCTCTATCTTTAAATTCCTCGCATCTTTCATTTATATAAAATTCAACTTTCATTCCTAAATTACTACCTAATCTTTTGGGAATGTCAATTGATTTTGGAATAGTATATAATGCTTCTTTTCCTTTTAAATCATTCATTCTATAATTAATTTGTAAAACCCCATTATTTATCTTAATGGTATAATTCTCTATATATTGAATTGGAGATACATCCCCTAAAAAACGAGATTTACACACATCTACTTTATCTGAAATTGTCAAAAATGAAGTAATCTCTTCTGGATTTCTTCCTCCGTTTCCATGATTTTTTATTGCATTTGCAATTTTCTGAATATCTCTAATATCTATAAAATCTAATTTTTTCAAAAATGACTTTGACATTTCTGCTCCATTTTCAGCATGCCCTTTTTTTCCTTTTATCATCCCTATATCATGAACTAAACCAGCTATATAACCTAATATGCAAATATCTTTACTACAATTATATTCTTTTAATAAGCTATATACATTATTTGCTACTCTATTCATGTGCTCAATACCATGATCAAGTGCAACTTGATTATTAAAACTAGAAGATATTACAAATTCATTTTCTATATTTGATATTTTTTTCATCCAATCCTTATATTCATCATCTAAAATTATCTTTTCTTTTATATTCATTAATTGATTATCCATTACAAATATCCTCATTTTAAGTAACTATATTTTTCACTTACATTTTGTATCATATTTCATTTTTTTAATAAATTTAAGCTGTTTTGGAAAGGTATCTTAATATTTTATTTTCCCTTTATATATCTATAAATTTCTCCCCAATTATTTACTTCTTTTATATACTCATTTTCTTCCAATTTCATTAAATTAGTATCCCTAAAATATAATGTCTTTACTTTATTATCTGCTAATTTCTTTATAATTTTCCAGTCATCATCAATCATAATGTCTACTTTTTCGTTTTTGCAAATTTCTAATTTATCTTCGACTTTCCAGTAATATTTATCAAATTTAATATTGTTTTCTTCTAGTAATCTTATTGCATCATCTTTCATTTCTTTTACAAAGCCACCTCTCGCAGTAATAACCACAAATTCATGTCTTTGTTCTCTTAATAAATTATAAACACCTATAAAGCCTGACATTAAATTACTTTCTTTTGAAACTTTTAAAAAATATTTTTGGATAAATTCTTTTTCTTGTTCCGGAGTCCAATCATATCTTGCTTGAAATTTTGGTTCTTCTCTGTTAATTAAATTATTTTCTTTTAATATATCTATATCAAATATTTCTTCATAAGTTCTAAATGTTGTTTCACTATCTATTACAACTCCATCTAAATCTATTCCTATTTTCATTACTACCTCCAAATTTATGCTGTTCCAACTACCTTTTCTACTCTTTTAATAAATTCTTCTTTATTAGATAATGCTTGTCTTAATTTTTTTATAGCTTCATCAAACTCTTTATCCTCTAAATATATCTTTGCATATCCATTTTCTCCATATTTTTCCATTAAATGTTCATATACTCTTTCTATTTGCTCGTCTTCAGATAATCCAGATAAATTTCTTTTTCCATAAGAATATGTCCTTTTTATAGTATTATCTATGTCTATAATCGTTCTATCTGCCGTACTTATAATCATTCCATATATGCTTCTAGGTTTATGATTACTTGAAGCTCTATGATCTTCTATTGCTTCTTTTATTATACTCATTTGCTCATCTGTAAACCATTTTTTAACTTTTTGATCTTTCATAAAAATTTCTGCAGATATTAATTCATGTGTATTTCTATCTATATAGTGTCCTAAATCATGGTAAGATGCTATTGTATAAACCATATCTAAATTAACATCATATTTTTTTGCCAGTTCTAAGCTTCTTTTTATTACAGTTTTTATATGCCCTATTCCATGTCCTTCCTCATTTCTCTCATATAACGGAAATATTTCATTTTCTATATATTTTACTAATTCTACATCTATATTATTGTCTTTCAAAATCGTATCCATAATTACACCTTTTTTTTAAATTTTATTTATATCATGGATCTACTATATCACAGTTTCAAACTTTTCTCAATTAAATCCATAAGTTCTTTATTATCTTTCCATTCCCTTGGTATATGTGTCTTACTGGCATGTATATATAATTCGCCTCTGTATGGTGTTTTCCAACTTCTTGTTTCTATTTTCTTTTTTCTTTCCTTAATTAATGTTGCATATGGTTCTGTTAAACTCAATACTTTCATTATCTCTTCACCTTTTTATTTTCTTCTAATTATTTTTTACTTTTCTGTCTATCCAAGCCATTATTACATTTACAATATAATCTTTTTGCTCTTCATTCAGTTCAATTCCTTTCGCTCAATAGTTATTTTTTAATTTTTTCTTTAATTATTTTACCTAATTTTCCATACTTATCTATATATAGATAATCTGCACCTTTTATATATTCCTGTGGTATATCATAAGGTGCTAATAATACAATTTTCTTTATATTTTCATTTTTCTTTTCATTACAATAATAAATTTACTTTATTGCAACCATAATCCATAAACATGAATTACTATTGTATTGTTTTTCCTTTTGCTCATATAATATTCCTACAATTTCTATACCATCTATAGAGTTTATTCTAACTAACTCTTCTTTCATTAATACCAATCTCCATCTATTTTTCAAATTCATTCTTTCTACTTTTAAAAAATTCATAGAAGTATCTTACATTCTCCAATTCACTCCATTTTTGAACTTTATATTCTTTTGTATCTAAATTATATATTTTAGCATTTAGAATTCCTAACATAAATGGAGAATGTGTTGCAATTATAAATTGAACCCCTAAATATCTTGACATTTCATTTATCTCTTCTGCAAGTTGTACTTGATTTTGTGGCGATAATGAAACCTCTGGTTCATCTAATAGATATAAATTGTCTGGTTCAATATTATCATCTAAAATTTGCATTGTTGTTTCTCCATTAGAATATTTATCTTGTGAAAATTCAAACCTTGCAAACTGCTTTCCACCTTCTTTTGTCTGTAAAAAATCCTTTGCATTTTGCAATCCTCTTTCTCTTGCCAAATTACTTTCTATACTTTCTTGCAAAACTGCATCTTGCTGTATTTTCCTTATTTCATATAAGATTTCTTCGCTTTTTATATATCTGCTATTTTCTGGTATTCTAGGTAATTTTCTACCATTCTCTTTTTCTCCTAATTCATATTCACATTTTGATGCATAATCCTCAAAATAATCTAAAGTTCCAATAACTTTTGGATTACTTCGTTCTTTTCCTTTTAAATCTAATTTATGTGCAATGATATTTAGTATAGTCGATTTTCCAGAACCATTATTTCCATATAATACGGTTATATTGTCAAATATAAATATATCTGGCTCTTTATTTTGTAATACATTAAATGGATATATATTATTATTTGTTATCCTGCTATCACTTAATTTAAATGTTTTTAGATATATCATTTTTCCACACCTCTGAATCCATGCCTACACTATAGCACAGATTCACATTTCCCTCAACAAATTCAGTAAAATTTGCATTAAATATATTAGATTTTTGAGCAAAAATAAAGCACCTTTAAAGGCACTTTACTCAGGATTCTCTTTAACTTTTAAATTTTATTTTTTAAATTTATATGTTCATCAACATACAACCATATAATATGGAGTACCCAGCATAGATATATAATCTCTGTAACTTGCTCACATCAACCATTATATCAATTTTTAAAATTCATTTTATATGTTTCCACACTCCATATCTAAAACAACCTTAACATGAATTTCATTATTTTGTATTTTTTCTAATCCAAATCTACCTCTTTTATGAAACATTATTGTATCTTGAAAGCTAGTAAACTCTAGTATTACTGGCAATTTTTTAACTCTAGCAACGCTACACACTCCACATGTGTTGTTTCTCTCTGGTTGCAGTATTATTTGAATGTTGTTTATCGCTTGTAGCAGTATTTTTTATTGCTTTATTATCACTCAAATTTGTAAATTTATCTTTGCAATTTATTTCCGTTCCATTTTTACAAATAAATCTTATTGTATATGGGTTTATTGTGCCATCTTCTAATGTTTCTCCTATTACTACTTTATCAATTAAACATTCAAACACATCTTTATCAAACTTCGGCATTATATCTATATCTTTAAATAAACTTTTAAACTTGTTTAATCTTAGTTTAATACTTTCATTTCTATTTGTTTCTTTTAGTAGATTTTGTATCTTGTTTTCTATTTTTATTAATTCTGTATTTAACTCATCAAATTTTAAAGTATACTGTTTTTTGTTGATTCTGCCTTCTAAATTTAACTCCAATAGATTAGCAAGTTTTTTGTTTATTTTTTCTTTGTCCTTCTCTAATTTATTTACCATTGTTTCTGTAGTATTTTCTTTTAAGTTTCTTTCTATCTTTTCTAAAAACTCTATTACTACTTTTTGATTATTATTACAGAGTATTCTATATCCTTGTACAAAACAATCTTCTAATATTTCTTCTGGTATTGCTTTACAATATGGACATTCTTCTTTTCCATGTTTTGCTCTTTTAATACATTGCCATACTGCTTTCTCACATTTTCTATTTGCATTCCAATTTCTTCTTGTTAGTAATGAGCCACAAAATGCACAATATAGTTTACTGCTAAAAGGATATTTCTTGCTATAGTTATCATTTCTTCTCCCTGTTTGTCTGTTGCCTGCTCTTTTTGTTCTTATTTCTTGCACTCTATCAAATAATTCTTTACTAATAATTGGCTCATGATGTTCTTTTAAATAGTGCTTGTCTACCTCTCCTAAATTACTTAACCTTTTATGTGATATTGGATCTATTGTAAATGTTTTGCCCATTAACACATCTCCAATATATTTTTCATTTTTTAGGATTCCTCTTACTGTTGACTCACACCATTTTGTTCCGCCTTTTGGAGTTTTTATTCCTTTTGCTGTTAGCTCTTTTGCAATTGTACTTGAACCAACTCCTTCTACATATCTTTCAAACATATATCTTACAACCTCTGCCTCTTCTTCATTAATGGTTATTTCTTTTGTTTCAAGATTGTAATTATATCCATAACAACCATTATAACCAATTAATTCTCCTCTATCTTTCTTCATCTTCAAACCTAGTAGAACATGTGAAGATATGTTTTCACTTTCTTGTTGTGCCATAGCACTTAACAATGTTAATACTAGTTCTCCCTGACCAGAGCCTGTATTGATGTTTTCTTCTTCAAATAGAATTGCAACATTTTTCTCTTTTAGCATTCTTACATATTTTAAAGTATCTAATGTGTTTCTAGCAAATCTTGATATTGATTTTGTTAGTATCATATCAATTTTTCCTTCCATGCTATCCTGTATCATTTTCATAAAACCAGTTCTCTTAAAATCTAAAGTTCCGCTTATTGCTTCATCTGAATATATTCCTACAAATTGCCACTCTGACTTGCTGTTTATTTTTTCATCATAATACTTTAATTGTGATTGATAACTATTTAATTGTTCTTCGCTATCTGTACTTACTCTTGCATAAGCACATACTCTTAATCTCTCTTTAATTGTTGTACCAGTTACTCTGTTTATTCTTCCGTTTGTTTTCTCTATGACTTGAATTTCCATCTAAGCCTCCATTCCGCCTAGAGATAAAACTTATATAACATTTATACCATTTTTTTATTATGTTGTAAATTATTTTGACTATAAAAGTTTGTAATCTTTTAAGATTCTTCTTTTTATTTCTTGATATTCCGTTTCTGTTATTAAGTTTTCTCTAAACAAATCATTTAATAGTGATAATTCCATACTACAATTTAGTATAGTATTATCTTTTAATTGTTTAGAGTTATCAACTTCTATTTCATAGTCATGTAGCATGAAATTACTCCTTTTCTTTAAATTTGAAAAGAAAAAGAACAAAGAAACTAGAATTTTTCTAATCTCTTTGCTCTTTCTTTTCATGCTATCATTATATTATCGTGTTTTTACAAAATCAATTCCGTTTTATTTCCCTTTTGTCTATAAAAACTTACTTTTATTTAGTTCACCGAGTGTACTTTGGTAAATATTT
>CALXZR010000041.1 GCA_944393295.1 uncultured Clostridia bacterium | reverse complement strand
AAGAACAAATTAAAGATATTGATTTAAGCATTATGACACTAATGGAATTAATAAATTCACCTATTCTTACTATTCCTGGTGTTGGTTATACTTTAGGTGCTATGATTATTAGCGAAATTGGTGATATCAAAAAATTTAGCAACCCTTCTAAATTGCTAGCATTTGCTGGTTTAGATCCAGTTGTTAAACAATCTGGGAATTTTCAGTCTGACAGTATGAAAATTTCTAAACGTGGCTCTACTTACCTTCGCTATGCAATCTATAGAGTTGCTTTTATTATTATATACAATAATGAAACTTTTCACAACTATTATATTGCAAAACGTTCTCAAGGTAAAAGTCATAGAGTAGCATTAGGTCATGTTTGTAATAAATTAGTTAGAATTATCTTCAAGATTTTAACTGATAACACATCTTTTAATTTAAGCTAACAATAAAATTTTCAAAGTACATATTTACATTATTTAACAGTTTTAAAAATTAGATTTTGAAACTGTTATTAGTCATGCAAATTTTTATCTAACAAAATTTTTTAGAAAAACTATTGACAATTAATAGTTAGTCTATTTATATGTTTTGAAAATTGCATATTTAATATATTATATCATGATTTTGTTATATTTTCAAATAAAGCTAAAAAATATATATAATGACTGATAAATACTGATATAATTGCATTACTTGAATTATGTAAAGTAATGTGCTATAATATTTATGTAATGCTTATTTAGCAGTACATTGAAAATTGAATAAGGAAAGCCGAATCGTGTTTTTTTGATGTGCTCTTTAAAATTTAGATTTTAAGGAGGAATGTTAAATGGAAAAAGAAAGATTAGATATAATCAAGATGTACATTTACGAAAACATCAAAATATTGGAAGATAGAAAGGCAGATAAAGAAGATAAAAAGATATCCAGACAATTGATTAAAGAGGAAGTAGAGTGCTTAGAAAAGCATTTTGAAAATTTATCTAAGAGTGGTACAACGATAGAAATAGAAAGCTTTAAAAAAGATATGAAAGAAGTAGAGAATATGCTTCTAACATATATAATAAAATTAGCTAGAACAGCGAATAAATTTGACAATGAAATCTACAAGTTATATGCAAATATAGCAGATATACTTTTTATATAACAACAAGAATAAAATATCGAGCGATATGCTCAAAAATTAATCTCCCAACATGATTCGAGCTAAAAGCTCAAATTGTTGAGAGATTTTTCAACAGACGAGCACATCAAAATTCACAATGAATTTTGGTGCCCTTATTCATTATAATATCAGGAATAGTTTTAAAAGTCAATAAATAGAAGCTTAAATTTAATATTGTTAATTTTAGTAATTTATAAATCGTAGCTTTTTAAAGAGTTACGATTTTTTTGTATTTAAAAATTTAATTTTTTTATTATAAATTATTGTATATATTTTTAAATAATAATAAAATATAAAAGAAATAAATAAAATATCTAAAATACAATTTATATTTTAGATATTAATTTAAATTCTATAGAAATTTGAGAGGTGAAATATGCATAGTTTAAAAGAAGATGTTGATGTATATGAAATGTATGGGAAAGATAGTGAAATGTCGAAAGATAAATTTCTAGAAAAATATAAAGTAAAAGAAACTGGTCTTTCAACAAAAAAAGCTGAAGAAAATATACGTAATTTAGGTCTAAATGAAATTAAACAAGCTAAACCAAAAAAATGGTACCACTATTTTTTAGAAAGTTTACTTACACCTTTTAATTGTATACTTATAGGAATATCAATTATTTTAGTTTACACAGATATATATTTAGCAGAAGTACCGAGTTATGCAAATATTATAGTAATAGCGGTTCTAGTTATAGCAAGTACTTTACTAGATTTTTTTGAATCATATAGGTCGAATAAAGCTGCAGAAAAATTAAAAGAAATGGTTGCAACAACTGCAGTAGTTATAAGAAATGGCAAAGAAGTAGAAGTACCAGTAAAAAATATAACACTTGGAGATATTGTTTTATTATCAGCAGGAAGTTTAATACCAGCAGACTTAAGGATAATTGAAGCTAAGGATTTATATGTTGGACAATCCTCTCTAACAGGCGAATCTGATAGCGTAAAAAAAAGTGTAGAATTAGAAAATACTGATGATAAAGTAGATAATATTGCAGAACTAGATAACATATGCTTTATGGGTACAAATGTTATATCAGGTTCAGCAAAGGGAATAGTTATAAAAACAGGTGATTCTACTTATTTTGGAAAAATTGCACATACAATTAGTTCTGGAAAAGAAAAAACAGCATTTCAAAAGGGAATAGAAAATATAAGTAAATTATTAATAAGATTCATGTTAATTATGATTCCACTTGTTTTCATAATAAATGTAGAAAAACATGATATAGTACTGGCATTTACTTTTGCTGTTGCCATAGCAATATGTATAACACCTTTATTATTACCTGTTATATTGTCATCTAGTTTGTCCAAAGGTGCTGTTAGAATGTCAAAAAAGAAAACAATAGTTAAAAAGTTAGATGCTATACAAAACTTTGGAGCTATGAATATCTTATGTACAGATAAAACAGGAACATTAACAGAAGATAGAATTGTTCTTGAAAAATATTTGGACATAAAAGGAGAAGAAGATACAAGAGTTTTAAAACATGCATTTTTAAATTCATATTTTCAAACTGGACTAAAGGGAAGCATTGATGAAGCTGTAATAAAAAGAGCTTTAGAAAACGATATGAAAGACATAACTGAAAAATACAAGAAAATAGACGAAATACCATTTGATTTTTCTCGTAGACGTTTATCAGTAATTGTAAGTGACGGAACTAAGAAACAATTAATTACAAAAGGTGCGGTTGAAGAAATTTTAAATATTTGTACAATGATTGACTACAAAGGTGAAGTAAGCCCAATTACTAAAGATATAAAATCAAATATTCAAAAAATCTCTAAAAAATTAAATGAAGAAGGATTAAGAGTAGTAGCAGTATGTCAAAAAAACGATATTGAAAATATAGACAAATTTGATGTTTCTGATGAAAAGAATATGGTTTTAATAGGATTTATCGGATTTTTGGATCCACCGAAAGAAAGTGCAAAGGAATCAATAGAAAAACTAAATAATGCAGGAATAAGAGTTATAGTACTTACTGGTGATAATGCAGAAGTTACAAAATGCGTATGTAATAAAGTTGGAATAAATTCTAAAAATATTGTTTTGGGAAGTAAAATAGATAAACTTTCAGATATTGCTTTATTAAGATTAACTAAAAAAACAAATGTATTTGCAAAGCTATCTCCAATACAAAAAGCAAGAATTGTAAGAATTTTGAAACAAGCAGGCAATATTGTAGGTTATATGGGAGATGGAATTAATGATAGTCCTTCATTAATTAATTCTGATGTAGGTGTATCAGTAGATACAGCTGTTGATATTGCTAAAGAATCAGCAGATATAATTTTATTAGAAAAAGATTTGAATGTATTATTAGATGGTGTAACAGAACGGAAGACGAACATTTGTAAATCTAATGAAATATATAAAAATGGCAACAAGCTTCAATTTTGGAGAAGTTGTATCAGTAATTATAGCAAGTGCTTGTCTACCTTTTTTACCAGAAACACCGATACAATTATTAGTAGAAGGCTTAATATATGATTTTGGTCAGATGACAATACCTTTTGACAATGTAGACAAAGAACTTTTAGAAAAACCTAAAAAATTAGATATAAAAAGTTTAAAAAGATTTATGCTTTTTATGGGACCTGTAAGTTCAATGTTTGACTTAGTTGTATTTATATCTTTATGGTTTGTATTTATGGTAAGAGATGTAGCACATTTCCAAACAATTTGGTTTACTTATAGTATAGTTTCTAATTTAATAGGAATGCATATAATAAGAACTGCAAAAGTGCCTTTCATACAAAGTAATGCACACAAAGCTGTGTATATTTCATCAATTTTATTAATTATAGTAGGTATTTTAGTACCATTTACTCCATTAGGAAGTGCAATAGGATTAGTTCCAATAGCAGGAGAATATATTGGTTTAATTTTTGGAGTAACTTTCCTATATTGTATAATAGCAAGTATAGCAAAGAAAATATATATAAAGAAATATAAAGAATGGATTTAGAATAGGTTTAAATATTTTTGAAATATAAAGTATATGAGTGGGAAAATTTTCGTTTTTTTATTTTGATATAATGTATGATAATATAAAAGGAGAATTTATTATGAAAAATGATAAATATAATAATTACGAACAAAATGAAAAAGAAGATTTAGAATATATACTTAATGCTTGCGATGAAATTTCTAGTCTTACAGAAGAACAATATCAAAATGAGAGAAAATTTTTTACATCTTTTGATGAAGAACTAGAAAGATTAGCCAAAAATTTAAGCAAAAAAATAAAAAATGGAGAAATTGAAAATGATGTGAGCCAATAGACTATTAGATAAGAAAGTATTAAAATTTATTAAACAAATAGAGAATAAAAGTTAGGGCATATTTTAAATATGCCCTATAATTACATAATTTGTAATTTAAATTGTTTTTTAAAAATAATTTTAGTCTTTCTTTCTAGTGAAGAAAATTCCAATGATTAATCCAATGAGAATAATCGGTGCTATTCTAATAAATAACCATTCAAAAGAATGAAAGGCAACTCCTAAAACAGCTTTTTCAGGATTACTATAGTCCCAATTTAAGTATGGACTATTTAGTAAAATTAAAGATATGAAAATAATTATTATAATTATGCATAATGAGATTAGCAACCAATGAGCTATTTTTCTTCTCGCATTCTTTCTTTGTGAGAGTTGTAAGTTTATTATCTCCAATTTTTCAGAAATTGCTTTTATATCATCAACTTTAGATTCAGAAATATTTTCTCCAAGTAAAGTACTTACAGGTGTTTCAAGAACTTCTGATATTGTTATTAACATTTCTGCATCAGGCACTGACAGCCCTTGTTCCCATTTTGAAATTGTTTGTCGGACCACATTTAACTTTATAGCAAGTTCTTCTTGTGAAAGTCCTTTTGATTTTCTTATTGACTTAATATTTTCTTTTAACATTTTCAACAGCTCCTTTCTTTACAATTATTATATAAAGAACAGTCCGTTGCTACAAGCAATGCTTATTAACATTTTAAATTTATCTTTATTCTTTTTTATATAATTTAATATTTTAGTTGTTAATGGTTTAAATATTAAATACAATATATAACCAATAATTCCACCTAGTACATTAGTTATTAAATCCGTTATATCTGATGATCTAAAATCATTTATTAATATGCTTTAATTATATAAATAGTAAGCTAAAATAACAATTAAATTTTTCTTAATTTTATAAAATTAGCAAAATATATCTATATAGCTATTTTTCTAATGATAAATTATAACTATTATCTATTAATTCAAATATTGTCTATGTTTTTATACTATCATCAAGTTTAATTGTAATCCAGTTATCTTTGTTCATATGATAACCTGCAAAGATTTTCTTATTATCAATAATTTCTTTTATTCTATCTTTTGAATATCTTAAATCAATAATATCAACAATTTTATCCGATTCAACTTCTAATTTTCTTTCAGAAATTATAAGTAACGCCCCATACCACTTTTTATTCTTTTTATTTCTCCAAACCACATTTTCTGGGAACTTCTTCCATAAATATTCTAAATCATCATTATATTTATCTTTTACATATTTAATTACTTCTTTTGCCTGTTCACTTTTAAATACATTTGGAGTAGTGCATTTTTCTATAATATTTTTCAATTCATTTTCGTATTCCTCTTTAACTTTTCCAATAAACTCTCCTGTACTATCTTGAATATCCACCAAAATATATTCACCTTCATTTATTAAATCAAATAGTTTTGAAGTCATTTTATTATTTTCTATTGTAACAATCATTTCAAATTGCTCATCATATATTTTAGTTTTATATAAATATATATTTTTTTCCTGTATGAACCCATATTTCAGTAGTTCATCATAATTTATTGTTTTATTTTTTAATTCATTCTCTAAAATTCTCATATAAAAATCTCTTCTACAACTTACTATTTTCCTAATAAATATAATATCAAATTTATTATAAAAAATAAAGAAAAATATTTTTAGTTAAATTAATAAACAAATTTTGAAAGGTTATAAAAAATAAACAAATTCCGATTGCAATTCGGAATTTGTATAAATTATGCTATTTATTTTAAATTTTATCAATATATTTTATACAAATATTATTTTTAATTACAAAAATATAAAAACCATTGAAAGGCTAAGGATTCAATGGTTTCTAATTGGCCAATGTGGTAAAATTATTTTAAGTTCATATAGCATTTAGTTTTTAGAAAGTTTTTTATCTTTTCTTCATCTTTTCCTTCATAATATCGAATTAGTAAGTTCTTATATTCTTCACTCATAGTATCAGGAATTGCAATCAATCCTTTCCCTTTTGAAATTAAATAATGATTTGTAAATATAACAGAGGTTATTTTGTTTCCGTCAATAAATATTTGCTTTTTCATAGTATATAATAATAATTCAATTGCTTTATCAATATCATCAATATCTTTATTAAAAATATCTTCTAGTTCTTCTTTAATAATGCTTTCGATAGGTAAATCAGGTGTCCAATTTGTACCACCTATTGTTACAGGTGTGCTTCTTATTTTTCCTGCATTATAATAAAATCCTTCTAATATAAACTTATTTATTTGACATAATAAAGCATAATTTGTATCACTTGTAATAACATTTTCATTTAAAATAAATTCCCAAGCATGTTTTAAATTCACAATTTTTAAAACATCTTCTGTTGTCATATTATTAACTTTTCCAACTTCAATAATGTTCTCTGTATCTGCAAAAGTAGTGGCAACACCTTCTAAAATTGCTTGTTTATATATAGTTGATACCAAATTCTTTTTTGCAAAATCAATATTTA
The DNA here is from genome assembly GCA_944393295.1 of uncultured Clostridia bacterium. Next base: position 4,511 of record CALXZR010000041.1, on the reverse strand, counting down.
ACATTACATCAGAATTTAATTCTGTATTTTCATAATTTAATTTTTTTAATTGTTTGTTTATATCTCTAATTTGTTTTTTTAGTTTTTTAGCTTCAATACTGTTGTTTAAGATTAGATTATATAATTCGTTAGAGTATTCTCCAGCATATTTAGTAAGAGCAATGCCATTATCTCTGTAATGAACATATATATACTTATTTGAATCTGCTTCTCTTATCTCAACTGAACCATAAATTAAAGAATTTAATTTTAGTTCAAGAGATTGTTTGGTTTGTAGAAGATTCATAATTTCAAATTTTTCTTCCATAATTAATCTCCTTATATAAAATGTGAAACTTTTTGCATAATAATATGATAATTTTGTTTCACGTTTATATTATAGCACAAAAAAAAATGTGAAACATTTTTAATGAATATTTATTAATATTGTTTCACATTTTAAAAAATATACACTTTTAGATTTTGTTCAGTTGATATCATTATATTTAATATATAGTTAAATTATACATTTATAGTATGAATTTTACTGATTTTGTTGAGGAAGATTTGTGAATGTGATATAGTATGGATATAAAATAAGAAATGTTTATTTTAAAACTTTGGCGATAATAGAAAATAATTATCAAAAATAAAAAGAAGTTTCGATTGATTTATATGAACAAAAGAAATATAAAAATTTAGTAGAAATATGAGGGAAAAATGAAAGAATTATTGGAAGATATTATAAATAATAGTCCAATAGAGAATATGGAAAAAACTAAAAAATTAGTTAGACAATGTGATGAAGTATACAAAAGATTAGATGAATATAAAACAAATCCTACTATATATAGAAATGCAATAGAATACATTAATAAAAGGTTAAGAAGGTTAATAACTGTATTAGATGAGCAAACTATAGAGAAATATTTGACTCCTCAAAAAATTGATGAATATAAATTTAGGAGTTATGTAGGAAGAGATATGTTACTTATGCTATCTCCAGAAAAAATTGATGAATACTTAACACCAGAAAATTATGAAGCCTTTGGTTTTATTAGTGAAGAATTAATAGCTTTTTTAAGAAGAATGGGAGAAGAGATATCTAAGAAATATTTTTTTGGTAGTCAAAATTTTAACAATTTAAAAAGCGGACTATATTATAATTCTTCTGTTTTGAATATTTCGAATGTAATTAAATCAATGGGAAATGAAAAAATAAAAGAATATTTGACATTAGAAAATATTAGAAAATTTAAATTAAATGCTAAAGGGATAACAAGTTTAATAAATACATTAGGAAAAGATGAAAAAAGCATATATTTTTTTGAAAATCAGGAAAGAGATTCTTTTTCTGTTGCAAATATAATAAAAGCAGAACAGCCCAATAATATAGAAGATTATTTAACAGTAAAAGATATAGAAATATATAAATTAAATGATAGTGATATTAATAATTTAATTCAAACATTAGGGGAATCAGAAAGAAAAAAATATATAATACCAGGTCAAGAGGAAGAAAAATATGGCATATTAAATATATATTATTATCATTCGAAAAATAGTAGAAAAAGGCAGTTGATTGAATTTTTCCGTGCGGAAAATCAGAGTGCATTTTCTAATTCATATTCTATACTAGATAATGATTATATTTTTGAAAAATTTGATAATGATATGATAAATTATATTTCATGTTTTGAAAAAGAAAGTGAAATATTAGCAAAATCTAGTAATATATGTTTAGATGTCATTGCGAAAATGCTAGAAAATTTCCAAATAAATAATAATACAGATGAATGGATGTATTTATTAGATATAATATTAAAAAAAATTCATAAAATCGAAAAAGTTATTACAGATATACAAGTTAAGAATATTGAAGAACTAGATGACAAGATGATAGAGAACTTTACGAAAATGTTAATTAATTCAGATATTAGTAGTAGAAAAATAAGTATAGATGATTTAAAAAATTACGAACAGAATAGAATAGCTAGTTTGCCAATAGATTATGAATCATTTATGCAGAAAATAAATAATATAGAAGATTATATGAAGGGAGAAGGTTTTTGGAGAGATTTTTTAGATATAGAAACACAAATTAATTTGCTACTAATATCAAAATTTGGAATTTCATATGAGCAAGCAGAGGATATATTAGAAGAATATGGACAAGATATAGATTCGATTCAAAATGAAGATTTAAAAGTATTTGTAAAATCAATTCAAGCTTTAGTTGAATTTGATAGAGAATATAATAAAAATGAAGAATTTGGTGTCAGTAAGAATAAGTGTATTATATCATCAGATTTCGCAAGAAGAGTATTACAAGAATATGGTGATAAAGTTGAAGATATAGATGATCCAGATTTGAAGGAATTTGTAAAAGCGGTAATTTCTAAAGATGATAACGTTATTATTAGTGATTGTTTGAAAAATATTGCTGACAATGTAGAACCAATTCCAGAAGAAAGTAGATTGAATATATTAGCATTAGAAAAAAGGCTAAAACAAGAATATATGAAATTATATTTACCAACACTTCTTTCAGTAAAGGATTGTAAGCAAATTGATGAGAATATATATGAATTGCCAATTGATGAAAATGGTAATGTGAAGAAATTTAATATATTATTGACAAGTATATCAGCATTTAGAGATACATATGAAAGAATAGATAACTATTTTGATAGATGGAATAAAACAGATTTGACTTCTTTACATTTTTGTGCATCTTATATTGGGCGTGAAATGCTTAGTTTGGCACCAATTCCACATGTTTGTTTTGGATTTAATCAGATTACGGAAGATAGCTTATTATTATCTAGCTATCAAGATATAGAATCTAGTGGTGATAAAATGGCATCAACGAGCGAATTAGAAAGTTATTATTGCAATCCAGAACATCAAATCGAACTGGTAGAAGAAGGTGGTGGAAAGTGTAAATGTCGTCGTAATGAAATGGATATTAGAAGGAAAGTGAATGGTCACCGAATTCAACCTGATTATATTGTTGCATTTAGAACAAAAGGCAGGATAAACAACATTGCAGAGATACGTCAAGCACAAAAAGATTTTAAACAAAAAGGAATCGATTTGCCGATAATTATAGTAGACAGAGACAAATGTTTAGAAGCAGAGAAACATGAAATTGAGGAAATGAAAAAAGAATATAAGCAGAACCCTTCAGAAGAACTACGAAGGAGAATAAATACAAAAATTAAAACAAATAATTATACCCTAGAGTATATTCTAGATGCCGAATGTGAAAAGATAGATTTTGACATGGGAAGTGAAATTTCTGAACCAGAAGAAAAACATGAAGGGAATATAGATAAAAATATTTTAGATGCGATGAGAGAATCTGCAGAGATGACAACACAGGAACAACAAACACAAATGATGAGTAGGTTTGTTCAGTTGAAAAATATTCTAAGGCAGGAGAATGTATATGAAAAACAACGATGATAATGAAATAATAAAGCAATATGGAGATAGAGCAAACTTAATATTAGAGATATTATCAAGTGAAAAAGAACAAGTAATGTTTCAAAATGAAGCAAAAGCTTTTTCAGAAATATATGATATTATTATGAATATGAGTTATAATTTAAGAAGAAAAATTCCTAACTCTTTTATGGAAATCGTTTTAAAGAAAAAAACTCAAAATTTAAGAATTAATATTGATTATACGAAAAACATTTTAGAACAGATAACTGATGAAGCAAAGATTATTTTAGCAATTATATATAAAAAATATTTTTTAAATACAAATGAAAATATAGTTAATCAGAATATAGAAAAAGTAAAGAGTACTAATGAGTATCAACAAGAAAAAGTAAAAAGTGATAATAAGGAAATTGCAATTGTAGAATATAAAAAAAGTAATTTTTTTAAAAGGATATTTGACAAAATTATATATTGGCTAAAAGATGAAAGATAGTGTTTACATATAAGAGTAAATTAATATATGATAACGCTTAAATAATGTAAAAATATACAGAAAGATAAAAATTAACATAAAAGAGACTAATTTAATTAGTCTCTTTTATATTTTTGTATTTTACAGTATATTTTCAAATTTATTATATTATAAATTTTGAGATTTAAATATAAAATATAAATGAATAATAATAAAAAATCTTGAGAAATTTTGAGAAATAATTATTGCAAAAATGTCAATTTTGGTTGAAATATATATAGTTACAAGACTTGAGTTATTTCTCAAGAATTTGACGACCTCTTGAGAAATAATTGAGAAATAACTCTCAATACGCTGATATTACTGAATGATAATAAAAAAGATTAAACGAGAAAAAGCCACTTGTTTAGCTATTTTACTAAACAATGAATAATTTTGAATAAAAATAAAAAGTGTTGAAATTGATTAATTTCAACACTTTACTGGTCGAGGTGGGGTACAATAAATCTTTGTAACCATTGATATGACTGAAATAGATAAAACAGTGCCTAGAATAAAGTCTAGATAAAATATAATAATAGATAAATATAAATTAATATAAATTAACAAA
>CALXZR010000040.1 GCA_944393295.1 uncultured Clostridia bacterium | reverse complement strand
AAACTAAAGTTTAGGACGAAATGGATTTACTTCTATTCCGCGGTACCACCTAATTTAAGAAATTTATATAAATTTCTTCTCTTAATTTCTTTTAACGCAAGATTTACGAATCATTTCTACTAAAAACTATTGAGTTTCTTTCTTATGATTTGCTAAAGGTGATAATAAATAATAAACTACTTACTAGCATTTCACCATATTGCCAGCTCTCTTTAAAGGCTTATTATCTATCTTGTCCTTATTATGGCATTTCCTATTAATATTATTATATTACCACCTTATACCTAATTTTGTCAATATTTAGTTATATTTTTTTGATTTTTTATGTAAAGTATGTTATAATTAAATTCTAAAAATATTAGGAGGTGCAAACCAATGGGAGAAGTTTTAAGATTCAATCGGAAACAGTTAAAAGATGTTGTTCGGGTTGTAGTTGGCGCTCAGGAACTGCGGCAAATACAAGTAGCAGAGGAAATCTGTTACTATATTCCAAATGATAACAAGCCCATAAATGCTCTTGTTTACTCTATTCATTTAGCAAAGGCTTATTCTGAAAATGGCTTCGAAAGAATCCTTTATATTAGAAATCAGTTTAACCATGCCATTGCTGTAATGAATGATTCCATCATCAACTTGTTCGAAGGTGACATCAATGTATATGTGAGCAAATGTGGACTCATACTTCTTTGGGGAACTTACGACATATATTCAACTGTCGATATGCAACAATTGAACTTTCACAGAGATTTCGATAGCTTTTTAAAAAAATACAAAATTAAAAATATCTATCTGGAAAACGGCAAAGACTACATCAGTCTTGAAAACTTCAAGACCGGCAGTGTAATGTCAATTCCCCTCTATACCGCTATCAACCTTAAGAGCAATTGCTCTGGAAAAATCTCTCTCCCCTCAAACTTGCTTTAAGTGCAATGTAAAAGCCGAAGGTCCCGTACAGTCTGTGCGGGGCCTTCGGCCTTAATACCTTCACTATTTACTTTTTATTGATTTTCGTCTTCAGCTTTACGCAAAATGTAATCACGTCCTTCTTCTTTTATTACACCTTTATTTGGTAAATGCCTAAACGCAAAATGCTCCTTAACATTTACTTTCCTTCCATCTTTTCTGGTGTATGTATAGCCTCTTACTTTCCATCTTGCATAAATGTAGTCTCTTAAATTATTTTCGCATTCCTCTGATACGAAATTGGTAAACTTATATAGCCTCCGAGTTGGAACATAAATTTTTTCTCTTTCACCTGGTTTAGCTGCATTTCCATTTTTCTTTTTCGCAGGTTTACTTTGTCTTTTTGGGCTACTAACCTTTTCTTCTACATACATTGCTTTTACATTTTTATTAGCTTCTACATATAAAAAAACATATGTAAAAACATCTTTTACGCAGGGAATCAGTTGTTGCAGAAAATTTTGATCAAAGCTTTCTTTTGTTAGAAAAGGTGTATAAGTATAAAACTGACCTGTTTCACATCTGTCCTCATCATCTAGCTTTACATTTGGAAACAAAAGCTTTCCTAAAAACCTCCAGCCAAAGAAAACATCGATATAAATCCAATCACTATGTTCCTCCGGAAAAGTCACATACAAGTTCATTAATCCATTTCCAGTCCTCCATTCTATTAAAACTTTTTCGAAAGTTTTTGGAATCGGCTCTCCATCATAAATGTTGTTGAAAAAATCTCTAAGGTAATCTAACAATTTGTCCTCTAAAATAATCTTATCTCCCTTAGTTATATTTGTTACAACATCTTGTGGCTTTCTGCCTAAAGTTTCTAGCTCCAGTTGCCGAAAGTCGGCATAGAATTTTTCTACAATTGTTGCATTTCTCATATAAGTCTCTCCTTCTGTTTTATAAAATTTCAATATTATTTATTATATCAAAATTTACATAATATTTCAAGATGTTGTAAATATTGGAAATACATGTTAAAATTATGTTAACAAGATATCTTTGTTTTAGAGTTGCACTACTAATTTGCTCTCACAGGGAAGATTCTTGATATAGCACATTAACAATTAAATATATTTAGAAAGAGAGGATTTACACAATGATCAAATTTCTTCGGAGAACTTATAAACTGCTTACTTGTCATAAGCTTCTAAAAATGCCAGAAGACATTAAGAAAATGAAAACTAATCTTATAATTTTGTCTGTTTGTTTTTCTGCATTTACGGATTTTCTAACCTTTGCTCTTAAAGGAGCTCAAAGTTTTGCTGCTCAGGGTAAAACTATTCTTTGTGTTCTCTGTCTGATTCTTTACTTTGGCAAGAGTTTATTTCAAAGCATCTATAGTACCATGTACGACTTGCGAAGTTCTAGTTTTGACAATATTTACAAAAGCAAGATAAATACCGTTATTATGGATGTTGTTGAAGTAACGAGAGAAAAAGTCTATAAAGATGAAAACCTTATGACTACTAGTGATTTAATATTCGCTACAAAGTATTATTTGGACTTAGTCCACAATTTTTGGTGGAGACTACCAGAAGATTTATCCAATTTTGTTACCTTAATTGTTATGACAATAAGTTTGATGTTTATTGAATTTCGTGATACCCAGGACATTAAACTTACTGCTAGCTTTTTCTTCATTTTGCTTGGTTGTGTAATAATCTATATCATTCTCCTAAAAATTAGATTGAAAAAGAGAGATTTATATAGAGAAACTAGACGCCAATTAAAAAAAGATGAAGACAATTATTTAAACGACCTTAGAAATATCACACCTTTAGAGACACGAGATTTTGACTTTCATGCTTTTAAGTTAAAAAATTGTATCTCAAAAACTGTTGAAACAATGCGAAAATTAGATTTAGATCTAAACCTACTCTTTATTATTCGTAGCATTGTCTTAGCTTTCTTTATGTGTTTAATCACTATTTTAAAAGTCAAAGGAAAATCACTCACTCCAGCTGTAATTCTTGATGTTGTAGCAGTTACAACTGTATATAACACAATACTTGACAAGATTCAAAATATCTTATTTAGCTTGGAGGGTATGATTGACAGAGCAAATGACATTCAAACTTATTTTAAAGATTTTAATTTAATTACTGAGACTTACGATGAAGAAAATGGCTTTGAAGAAAGTACTAGTATTGTCAATCAAATTACAGTTAAACCCTTTATTTATACTTACAAAGGTACGAAAAACGTATTTCAGTTGTTAGTAGAAAATGCATTTACTTTATCAAAAAAAGACATTGTACTAGTTCGCGGACATACTGGCTGTGGAAAAAGTACTCTTATGAAACTTCTTACTGGCAAGAAGAAACTTAAAAATAGCCCTATTTCCTTTGGACATACAAATGGCTATTTAAATTCCATCATGTTGGAATCGCGTTCAATTCTTGGTTGCAACAATGTCTTAAGTGAAATAATCTTATCTGATGACACCTTTAACTTTGATGTTGCAAAACTGCTTCATATTTTAAAAGGTATTACCCTTTATGATGATTTGATTGCGCTTTTGCATTTACCAATTTCTGCAACAGATTCAGAAAAAAACAATGCTGTTTTAAACTACTTAAGGCAAAATGTCTTTAAGGAATTTTCTACTGGCCAACAGCAAAGACTTCTTATCGCAAAGGTACTCTTTAATCTGAAAGATCAACAAATCTTAGCTTTTGATGAAGTTACAAGCGGTTTAGATGATGAAACCGCTAAAAAGGTATTAAAATTCATCTGCGAATTTAGTCAAGATTCTTTTGACAGAATTATCTTATTTGCCACACATCAGATTGGAGTAACCAAAGAGTTTTGCAATAAGCAAATTACCTTTGAAGCAGATGCTCCATATTCTAAAGTAAGCTGTACCAATATTTCTAACACTTCTATTTAACCTATCAAGAAAAACCCCAAAAAGCCACTTGGTCTTTTGGGGTTTTCCCTTATATAAAATTTATATATTAGCAATATTTATTAATAATTCCAAGTGCTGCTCTTTTTCCTGCAGCTAAAGCTCTACAAACTGTAGATTTACTTTCAGTATCATCTCCGCCAGCATATACTTTATCTAAGTTTGTTTTTCCATTTTCGTCTATTTTTACCATTCCCCATTCGTCTAATTCAATGCCTTGTTTTTCTAAAATTTCCTTATTTGGTTTTAATCCTATTGCAAAAACTAAAGTATCTGCCTCTTCTATAAATTCTGTTCCTTCTACATCTTTTGCCTTTCCATCTACTATTTCTGTTTTTATGCAGTTTAAACTTACCATTTTTCCATCTTTTGTATTCGCTGATATAACTCTTATTAATTCTTTAAATTTTACTCCATCTTGAACAGCCTCTTCTAATTCTATTTTTCTAGCTGGCATATGAGCTTCATCTCTTCTATATAATATTTTTACTTCTTCAGCACCCATTCTTATCGCAGCTCTAGCAGAATCCATTGCTACATTTCCTCCGCCTATTACAGCTACTTTTCCTAAATCTTTTATAAATTCTTTATCATTATATGCTCTTAAAAAAGTATCAGAATCATATACAGTAGATAAATTTTCATCTGATACTTTATACATAGATGGAGTGGTAGCTCCAATACCTAAAAATATAGCATCATATTGCTCTTGCAAATCTTTTAAATTAATGTCTTTACCTAGTTGCACATTTGTTTTTATATCAGCTCCTAATTCAATAATTCTATCTATTATATTTTTTACAATATATTTTGGAAGTCTAAAATCTGGTATTCCATAGGTAAGAATTCCACCAGCAATACTATCCTTTTCAAATATTGTTACATCAAAACCTTCTTTTAAAAGTTCCACTGCACATTCTAGTCCTGCTGGTCCAGAACCAACAATAGCAACTTTTTTTCCATTGCTTTCTTTTTTTACAATTTTAGGTTTAATATTATTTTCTCTAGCCCATTCATTTACAAATCTTTCTAAAGCGCCTATTTTAGTTGAAGTTTGTTTAATACCTCTTACGCAACTTCCTTCGCATTGTTCTTCCTGTGGGCACACAATTCCACAAACATAACTAAATATATTGTTTTCTTGTAATATATAAAAAGCTTGCTCAAAATTTTCTTTCTTAATTTCTGATATAAATTCTGGTATATTAGTTCTCATAGGACAACCTTTTGTACTACAAGGCTTTAATTTACAATTTAAACACCAGTTTGCTGCATTTTTTACTTCTTCCATTTTCATTTTTTGCTCCTTATTTATAATCTATTTATCAAATTCTATATCATTTACTCCTGTAACTTCTTGTATGGACATAATTTTTGAAATTATTGCATTCTTATTTAATTTTGAAGGACTTTTTCCATCTAATTCTAAATAAGATTTTCTTCCATTATTATGTATATTTAATTTTAATATGTCTATTTCATTTTCTTCAAAAATTTCCTTAACATCATTAATAATCTCTTTTGGATTATCGCAAGAAATTTCAAATTTTACATTTGTAAACTTTCCTAAATTATCTGAAATAAGATGTGAATAAGATAATATTATATATACAATAAATGTTGCTATAATAGCAGTAATATAAGCTCCAAAACCTATACACAAACCTATGCAAGTTACTGTTAGTAAAGATGCTGCAGTTGTAAGTCCTTTTACATTAAAGCCTTCTCTTAAAATTGTACCTGCACCTAAAAAACCAATTCCAGATAAAAGTTGTGCCGGTATTCTTGTTGCATCTGCTCCTGTTTCTTCATTAATTTGTACTCCCAAATAAGCTATTAAAACGGCACTTATTCCTAGCAACACGTGAGTTCTTAGTCCTGCTGGTTTATTCCAAGATTCTCTTTCCCATCCTATTAATCCAGCTAAAATTACAACTAGTAATAATCTAAAAATTAACACCACGGCATCTATTTGCCCCAAATTTGAAATTAAGTTTTCTATCCATTCCATTCATTACTCTCCTTTATCTTTATGTATTTTTATATAATAATATATAGTTTTATAAAATTCAATAAATTTGACTTCATAGTATAAAAATTTTTTATTAAGCAATATACCAGCTATATAGAAATAAAGCTGGTATATAAATTTATTTTTTCTTTTTAGTTACATTGGCTAACTTCTTAGCTATCTCTTTTTGCTTATCTATTGGAAGCCAATTGTGATATGAACAAATAAATTCCCCATATTTGGTAGTATTTTTTTCACCTTTATATCTCATAAAGACCTCCTCTAATTTAGAATAATTTTATTCTTTACAAATCAGAAAAGTTTATTCATATTTACTTTATGAATTAATAAAACTTTCAAGTTCTTCTTTTTCACGATACCCTACAATTGTAGCTGTAACTTTTCCGTTTCTAAATAAAACCAATGTAGGAATACTTACTACATCATATTTAATAGCTAAATCAGCAGCTTCATCTACATTTACTTTTCCTACTTTAAGATCTTCTTCATGTTCCTTTGCAATCTCTTCTACAATTGGAGCTATCATTTTACAAGGTCCACACCATGTTGCCCAAAAATCTACTAAAACTGGTTTTTCTGATTTTAATACCTCTTTTTCAAAATTTTCACTTGTTAAATTAATCATTTCTTTTTCCTCCTATTTTGATTTATAGTAAAGCATACAATGGCAATATCCTTCGAAATTTGGATCTTTTATTTGATCTCTAAATTCTTTGCACATGCATTTATTATCTTCAGTTTTTTCTAATCTACAAGGACAGTAACCACCTTTGTTTTTTAATCCTTCTTTAATTTTCTTTACTAATTCTTTATCTTCATTTAATCTAATTTCCATCGTTTGCACCTCCTATTAAATACTGAATATAATTTTCTAAATTTGCTTCTGTTAAACTTCCAGTATATGAAGCAACAATGTTTCCACTAGCATCTATAAAAAATGTTTCAGGAATTGAATATATATTATATGCATCTGCTGCATTTGATTCAGTATCAAAATAAACTGGAAAACTATAATTTCCTTCACTAATAAAACTATTTACTTTATCTATAGTATCACTATATCCGTCTGTTAAATTTACCATTAAAAATTCTATTTTTTCATTGTATTTTTGATAAGCTAAATCAAAATATGGAAGCTCAGATTTACAAGGTCCACACCATGTTGCCCAGAAATTAAGTATAATAGGCTTTCCAAAATAGCTAGATAGCTTTACCTCTTCTCCGTGCCTTATTTAGTACAGTAAAATCTTTAGCAACTTCTTTTGTTTCTGAAATTTCATTAGTACTAATATTTGCAACATTATTTAATTGTAATTCTTGAGGAGAATTTTCTTTTGATAAATATTTATATCCTATAGTAGAAAATAAAATCAAAACTATTAATATTAAGCTATATACTATAATACTTTTATATTTTCCCACTTTATCACACTCCAAAATAAATTACTTTATTCATAATTCCAAACATAATTAAAATTCCTACAATTATTAAAAATATACCACATATATTATTAATAATATTATAGTGCTTTTTTATAAAATCAAAAGTTTTATTTAATTTTTCTAATAAAACTGCTGAAATTATAAAAGGTATTCCTAATCCTAAAGAATATGCTAGTAATAAAACCATTCCTTGAATTGCAGTTTCTGATACTGATGCCATCATAAGTGCTGAGCCTAAAAAAGCTCCTATACAAGGTGTTAAATTAATAGAAAAAATAATTCCAAATAAAAATGCAGAAAATATATCTTTAATATTTTGCTTTTTATTTATACCTTTAAATAACGGTAAATGTATTATTTCTAAATAATTTAGTCCAAATATAACTACAATTATTCCACAAACAATATTTACAATATTTTGATATTGATTCAAAATTTTTCCTATTGTACCAGCAAATATACCTAATACACAAAAAATTAACGTAAACCCTATTACAAATGCTATTGACCTAACTAAAGCTGTATTTTTTTTATCTGCATTTCCAGAAAAATAAGATATATATATAGGTAACATTGGCAACATACATGGTGAAATAAATGAAATTATGCCTTCTAAAAAAGTAATTATATATTGCATAAACCTCTCCATTATTATAGACTATTGACTTAGTAGAATATATCATAAAAAGTAATAATAATCAATGTATAAAATTTTCCTTAAGCGAATTTAGTAATTTATTTAATTCTGCTCCTAAAAAAACTGCATAAAAGCAAGAATATGTCCACATCATTATAAGCATTAAAGTTGTGAGACTTCCATAGGTTATGGAAAAACCTTTAAAAATGTATAAGTATTTTGAAAAAACAAAGGATATAATATTAAGTGATATACCACCAAATAAAGAACCGAAAATTTGACTTTTAAACGAAACTTTATGGTTTGGCATAAATTTATATAATAGTAAAAATATTATAATAGTTGCTAAAACAATTCCAATTTTTGTAACTATATCTGAAATTAAATTATAATTTTTAAAGCCTCCAAAACGCTCTTGAATAATGTCTTTTAGACTATTACCAAAAACTAAAATTATTAATCCTATTACTATTAAAAATATAAATAAAATTGTTTCTAAAAAAACTTTTATTCTTAAATAAATATATGAATTTTGTTTTTTCTCAGAAGTATGATACACTGCTTGCAAACCTTTTGTTAGTGCAAAAAAGCCTTTTCCTGCAGACCATATTATAAATATAATTGAAATTGAAATTGTACCTATTGATTTAGAATATACCTCTTGAATTATTCCCATAATAATATCATTCATATTTTCTGGAATAATTCTGGAAATTACATCAAATAACGTTTGAGGTTCTATTTTAGTATATTGAATTAATGTTATTAGTAAAATAATAAATGGTATAAATGATAATATAGTGTAATATGAACATTGAGCTGAGTATTCGCTAATACGATCTTGACTCATATTTTTTAATAATTTTTCTATATTTTTATAAAGTTTCGTTAATTTAAGATTTTTCATAATACACCTTTAATAATCTTAAAATTATATTTCACTTTTCTTTGTTTGAACTATATAATCTTTTATATAGCCTATTATAGTTATTATTTGCATAATCATAGTTAAATATAAACAAAAATAAATTATATCTTCTTTTATAGGAAGCAAGTAACTCAAATAACATAATAGTACAGAAAAATCTAATACTACAGTTTTTGCTTTTCCCAGTAAACTAGATTTTGGCTTATTTCCTTTTATTTTTGAATATATATTAATAATACTAATTAATATTTCAAAAAATAACACAGTTATAAACATTTTTTTAGCAAGTGAAAAAATTGGCAGTATAACAAACAAAATAAAAAGTTTATCGCATATTGTATCTAAAGTTGCACCAAACTCACTAACTACATTATATTTTCTAGCATACCAACCATCTATGCAATCTGTAAGGGCTGAAATTAATATTATAATAAAGGCTAGTTCTATTTTATTTGTAATAGTTGCCACAATCATTAATATAGGTGCTAAAGTTCCTCTTATTAAAGTTAATAGATTTGGTATTTGTTTTCTTATCTTTTCCTTATCTTTACTAGCTATATCTTTAAATACATTTTTAAATTCCATCTTATAATCCATTTTTTCTCACCTTTTACCTTATATACAAACTACCTGATAAGTTTCTAAAATATATAATTCTAATTTTTCTGAATTGTATCATAATAAAAATTAATTATCAACACTATACTGCTTATTTTATTATCAACATATTTGCAATAAAATATCCTAGATTTGTATACGTTTTTATTTAAATATGGTAAAAAATAATATCTTATTTTCAAAATTTTATCTTGACAATGCAAGTCGATTGTGCTAAGATAAATAATGTCAATTGAATACGCGGTAGTGGCGGAACTGGCAGACGCGCTAGACTTAGGATCTAGTGGGAGACCGTGGGGGTTCAAGTCCTCTCTACCGCACCAAAAGTCGAGATATAAAAATCTCGGCTTTTTCTTTTGCCTGTAGGGTTTGCTGAATTTTGACAAAGAGAGTAAGTCCAGTTATGGTATATTCCTTGAAACTGTAAGTAAAAATGAATATACCCTTAGAGAATAAACGCTTTTATCACTTTTCAAAACCTTTCATCACTTTTCATCGTTATTTGTTAATGCTGGACTTGTGCTGGACTAAATAAAATCTATATAATATAGTAATACCAATAGATGCAGGAGTTTTTGAAATATATAATAAAAAAGTAATGCTGGACTAACAATAAATATCAATGAATAATGATAAAAAATATTTAAAGTATTGAACATTAATAAAACTAATGAATTTAATTTAATTTTATAAAACGATAAAAAATCATAAGAACTTCTGTATAGTCAAAAAATGATTTTTACCTTTTATATTAATAGTGTTTAATTTTATAAATTATGTTATAATTAATATAATTTATTAGATAAATAGTAATTTATAAGTTAAAAGGAGTGAATAATAAATGTTAGAATTAATTTTATCTAGTATTGGTACAATTATTGCAAATATAATAATTTTTTTAAGTATTCCGTTTTTATGGTGGTTGATTAA
>CALXZR010000039.1 GCA_944393295.1 uncultured Clostridia bacterium | reverse complement strand
AATGTCGACTTTAACTTAGATTAATTAAATATTTATTTTTCAATGTATTCAGCCGTTTTTAAAAAATTAGATAAAAACGGTTATTAAGATTGACCTTTTTTCTATCAAAAATTTTTTAAAATTTTTTCATTTTTCTATTGACTTTTCATAGTTGGTCTCCTATTAAGATACAATTATCATCTTTTTTCTTATAATCATACGCAATTTGCATATCTCCTACTGGAATTAACTTTTTTGCGCCATTATTAATTAAATATGGTTCAACAGTAAAAGCTCTAAAAACATCTATTATTACTGCTAGTCCAGTTGCAAGTTTTGCATCACTTACTATCTTTATATTCAAAATTATTTCCCCCTAAAAATTCTTTGTATTATTATTATAAAAAATTGTATCTTCAAATTTTTCAAATGTACATTCTTTATTTTCAATCATTATTTTAAACTGTTCTAAAGTAACATATTTACAATCCATTACTTCACCATCGTTATATTTGATAGAATCTAGAGGAATGTCCTTTTTTATAATGTAGATATCTCTAATTTTATGGTTTTTTTAAGAGTTTTTATTAATTTTAATTCATTAGTTTGAATATTTATGCCAATTTCTTCTTTTAATTCTCTTTGTATTCCTAAAATGCTAGTTTCTCCTGATTTTAAACCTCCATGAGTTTCTTCCCATTTTCCACCACGATTTTTTTCTAAACTTCTTTGGGTTAATAATATTTGATTAGATAAATTTATTATAAAGCAATGTACAGTTATTATATATTCATTATCCTTTAATAAGCTGATATTTTCTCTTTGTATTATTTTTCCGGTTTTATTTTTATTTTTATCATAGACATCTACTAATTCTTCTTTCATATATTGTTCACCTTAACTCTTTCTTGAACTTTTATAATTCTTTTATAAATTTATAAGAAATTATTTTATTCTTTCTCTTTCTAGCCATACATCAGCTAAAGTTATTGTTCGTAGACCATCTTGACTTTTTCCTAATGATATTGTTTCCGGTTTTACATTTCCTGTTTTTAACCCATTTTCAATTAGATTATAAAAGGCAATTCCTTCTTCAAGACTGCCATTTGCAGCTATCCCTCTTAATACAGTATCACTAATTTCTTTATTTCTTATTTCTTTTTTTAATCTAGTTATAAAAACAGGAGTTACTTTTTCTTCATCTAAAGCATATTTGTTACAAATTTGTTTAGCTCTTTCAAACTCTTTTTGACCAATTAAGTTTTTAACTACCACTCTTATTGATTGTTCTAATTCTCCACCACATAGCTTTTGAATTTGCATAATAGCAACTTCTGGATTTTCTATACGATATTGTTCTGCTCTATCACTTAGGACTGTTCTTATTTGTATTAATATTTGTCTTCTTTCTTGTTCCTCTGTTAATGAAAATCTAGTTTTTGGCTTACTCTCTACTCTCTTTTTAGCCTCACTATTAATTATTTCATTTGCATTTTGAACATCCAATTTACCTATTACAATATCATTTATTATAGCACTTATACTTGTAGGAACATCATTTCTAATTCTTTCGCTTATTATTTGTTGTTGAATTTTTGACATTTTATTATATATATTAGTTCTTATACCTCCTATAAAAATTGGATTAGATTTTTCCATTTTGGGAGTTATTTTTCTTTCTAGAGCCTTTAATTCTTCAAAATCACTTGTTTGTAAGTGAGCATAGTCAATTGCTTTTGCAAATTTTTTAGCAATACGATCTCTATTTATTTTTACATAATAATCCATTTTATCTTCTATACTTAAATTTAAATGCTCCAACTCACTTGATTGCATCAAATTATACAGTTTTTCTGCTTGTTCAATACTTAAATTAAAATCTTTTATTTGTTTTAATAGCATTAATATTGAATTTACATTCTTTCGCTTTTCTTTTTTAGAAAGTCCTTTCATTTCTTTTATTTCTTTATCAATTGTTGTTGTTACTGAATTTACTAATTCGATTTGTTGCATTGTTAATTTTTTGGGAATTTCGACTTCTTTTTTATAATTTGCAAAAAATAATTTATTATATCTTTCTCGTACTTGTTCCATAGGATTTTTTGAGTTGGCTAATTTTATTTTTTTACTAGTTTCAATATCTTTTTTTAGTTGTATTAAATCTTCAAGAGGTATATCTAGTTCAAAAGACATTAATTCTAAATCAAATCCTTTTTCTATAAGTTCTTTAATTTCACTCAACTCATTATTTTTTATCATTACATCAAAAATCCTTCTAATTTATTATATAAAATTATATTGAAAGTATAGCATATATTTTTATATTTTTCAATATAATTAGGTTTCTATAAAATGTGTGGGGCTTACCAGATACATCCAGTAAACCCCACACATCGATACCAATACAGTATAGCTTATACCTTAGAATTAATCCATAATATTTTTCTTTACGTCTGTCAAAAAGCTAAAAACCTTCACCTTTGTCTTCGCATATTTATTTATAAACTGTGCAAAAATCATTTGAGCTTCTTTTCTCTGTTCTGCAGGAATATCCGTTAGAAGCAAAAGGCTGTCAATATCGGTAACTTCGTCATTTTTTATGAATTGCTTTGTGATTTCAAGAATTAATTTCTGTTCTTCGACGGCTTTATTTTCTAATCCCATTGCATCTAATACTTCTTGAAATCTCTGCTCAATTGTTGTATGAGATTTATCGACATTTTCCAATATTTCCTTAAAGCCTTCAACATCTAATATGCTCTCGCTAGTTTTTGCTTCTTCCTTCGCCTCAGCCGAGTTCTCTTTTATGTTTTTATTAAAAGGATATTCCTTATACTCGCTCATCCTATTCATAAGTATAAGAACTGTTATTGAATACTTGCTTAATTTTGCTGAAATCTTTCTACCAATATCGATTTGCTCCCAATGTGTAAAGGTAATACCTTTTTGCTTTAAAACGTCTTCGAGTTCCTTCCAAGAGATTTTTTTAACTTCTGTTGATGCAACTACCAGATTTACAAACATCTCTTGCCGTTTCTCCATATTAAGCCATTCTGCAACTAATGTCGCAAAATGCTCGAAGGAATTGGATTTTTTGGCAAGTTCTTCTAATTCTGGAATGCACGTAGGAGCTGATGAACCTGATTTAGAATTTTTCTTCTTCTGAGTTTTATCACCTTTATTTTTTGCTTTAGATGATTTAGTCTCTACACCTCTGTCATCCTCTTCTTTCTGCTCAGCGTGTTTGGATTCGGCATTTTCCAAATTATTCTGTCCGGTTTCTTCACACTCAGCAGTTTCTTGCCCCGAACAATATTCAATTTTACCATACTTAAATTTGAGAACTTGGCAGCAACTTAGTGCCTTAATAATCTCTACAGGAGGCTTTTCAAAAGTAATTTCTACTTCTGCCTCCATTCCTATAAGAGAAATGCCACTTTCAGGATTGAATTCCTTGAAGAATGCTTTTATTAGAGTTTCAGCATCCCGTTCCCGCTTAAACTTCACTTTTGCATATAGCTTCATAGTGTCTCCTTTCTTTCTCAATTGCTAAAAGTTTAAAAGTTTCTGTATTGGTATTTCCAAAATGTTATTTAGCAAAATTTGACTAAAATGTACTAACTGTTTGGATTTCCAATACTATTCAAATTATACTACAAATTTCAATATTCGTAAAGAATAGATAATCTAACAAGCATTCCATTTTATTAAATCTGTATAATATAAAATTTCTTTATTTAATAGTTTAGCAAATTTAATTTCACTCTTTGTACTATTTCCTATATATCCATTTACATTTACAACCAATATAGAATCTGAAAGTTTTATTTTTTCTTTATGCATCTTATCAATTATTAGAGCTTCATCTTTTGAATAAGCTTCTTTATTAGGTTTTGTTAAATCAATTGGCGTTAACATACAGTTACCATTTAATGTCATTTTTTCTGTTATTTCTAGCATTTCTTTTTTAAATTTATAACTTCCACATACAGTTATTATCTTCATTTTTGTATACTCCTACCTATATATTTTTATCAATTCCTAAAATATCTCTAACAACTTCACCAGCAATTATTAAACCTGCTACTGAAGGTACAAAAGAAATACTTCCTAAATTTTTACTATTATCTTTTGGGGTTTTAGGAATTTCTTTGGAATATACAACTTTTAGCTCCTTTATGTTTCTTTTTTTTAGTTCTTTTCTTAATATTTTACAAACTGGACATACTGACGTTTTATATATATCTGAGACTTCAAATTTAGTTGGTTCTAACCTATTTCCAGCTCCTGCTGCTGTTATTATTTTTACATTCTGAGCTTTTGCTTTTTCTATTAATTGTATTTTGCAAGTCATAGTATCTATAGCATCAACAATATATGTAATACTAGAATCTACTAAATTTGTTTCTCCTCCTGCTATATCACTTGGTTTATATGCTTCTACTTTGGCATTGGGATTAATATCCAAAATTCTATCTTTCATAACATCTATTTTATATTTTCCAATTGTAGAATGAGTAGCTCCAATTTGTCTATTAATATTTGTGATGTCATACTTATCAAAATCCACTATAACTAGATTTTCAATTCCTGTTCTTGCTAATCCTTCAACTACATATGAGCCTACTCCACCAACACCAAATATTGCAACTTTAGATTTTTTTAATTTTTCTACTCCTTCTTTTCCTATTAATAATTCTGTTCTTGAAAATTGATTTTCCATCTGATTTACTCCTAATCCTTTTTAGACTTTATTTTTCTTTTTTCTATTAACTTTTGTATTCTTTTATATTCTTCAGTATTTGTTTTGTTGCTTTTTTCTAATATTTCTTCTACTATTAATATAGTTTTATCTAATCTTTTTTCTTTATCTTCCACTATCTATCTTCTCCCTTGGCGATTTTTTCTACACTCTGTATAAGCTCACTTTTCTCTCTTTTTTCTCTTACTTGAGGCCTTTTAGAATTTGTTAATTGCTTTTGATTATGAACTTTTATTATTGGTTTTGAAAAAGCAATTGCATGTTTTTTGGCCAATTCCATATCTTCTATTGACAAAATAAAGTCCATTTCATTTCTTCCACCTTTTGTTCCTGGTTTTATATTTGATAAATCATATTCATATCTTAAAGTTGCAACTTCACTTGCATTTGGAATAGCTTTTGATGCATTTCTTAAAATATTATTACCGCTAGTCATATGAACTTTTAATGATTTTAAATTATGAGATGTTCCCGCATCTCCGCCAGAAAAACCTATAATTGAATTTGGATCCAAGTTTGTATAACCATATCCTATTTTTAAGCCTGTAATTCTGTTTGAAGTATCAAATACATAATACAAAGATCTTGAAGAAATTCCATGTTCTAAACTTTTTTCCATAATAATTCTTATATCTTCTTCATTTAAATTTGATATTTCATAATTGCCACTTGAGCCTATTGAAGTGTCTAACTCTGGATGTGCAAAAACAAGTTTATCAGAAGTAATTCCGCCTCTTATAGCATGTATTGATATTTGTTTGTCTACATCATATAGTTCATATATTTCTACATCTCCATCTTCAACTTTCATTGAATTTTCCAATTTTTGTCCTTCTTCATATAATTGTAATATTTGGCTATCTCCCTCAGCTAATTCTTCTCCATTTTCACCGATTTTAACTTCGTAACTTAAATTATCACATCTATATTTTTTACTGGTATCTGTTTGAACCATTTGAACAATTTTTCCATTTTTTGCTAATCTACTATATATGGTTTCATTTTTTGAAACTATTCTATCTTTATATATTTTTCTACCATCTGTTTTTTCTATATATTTTTCGGATTTTCCATCTCCTTGAATCATTCTCTCAGCTTCTTCAATTGATAAAATAGATGCTAGATATTCCTTTTTGTAGCTTTCAATAACTTTTGTATCTATTGCTTTCATATCTACAGGAGATATAACTTGATTTTTTTCTAAATATAAATTTAATTCATCTAATACTTGATTATCAATTATATCTGAAATTATACTATATAGTTCTATACAATCTAATTCATAATCTGAAAATTCTGACTCATTAAAAGTTAAATAATCTTCTAAAAATTCTTTGTGATCATAACTATTATAATTTCCTGCACAATTAGAAATATTTCCAAAATATTTTGCTAAAATTAATTTTCTTTTATTGTTTATTTCCGAATTATCAATAAGATTATTATATTCCTTATTCCTAAATTCTTTATATTTAGTTAATTGTTCGACATTTTCTATTTTTTTAGGTTCAGTAATTGCTCTTCCTAGATATTTTTCATATTCAAAAAATTCTTCATCTCTTAGCATTAATAGTATATTTTCTGATAGTTCTTCTGTAATTTCTCCTTCAAAAGCTTGACTTAATAAATTATAATGTTTTTTAAAATTCTGCATTGTATCTTCTAAGCCTATTGCAGATGGAGGATAGAAATTTTTAACT
The DNA here is from genome assembly GCA_944393295.1 of uncultured Clostridia bacterium. The sequence continues at coordinate 62,247 of CALXZR010000039.1, read as the reverse complement.
ATCTCTCTAAATTTTTTGTAATCTTCTAGCATTTTAGGATTCTCTACCATTTCTGTTATAACATCTTTTGAATCCATAAAATATGTTAAATATGTATGTACACCTCCGTACCCTATTAAATCAATTATTTCTGGTTCGAAAATATCAAAAGTTGGTATATCTATAATTCCTAAACCAGGTCTTTCTCTTAAAATAGAAACCGCTTCTACACCATATGCTTTTTCAACAATCTTACAAATACTTTCGTAGCTCATATCTGTTTCTAAATAATTAATAATATCCTCATGAGACATTCTATTTATTAACCTAGGATTATTTAATACTTTTAAAATATCAAAATATTTTTTATCTGCATTTTCTTCTATTCTATTATCATTGCCTTCCTCTCCTGTTTTCTCTCCCATTATCTTTTCAAAAGCTGTTCTTATATTTCTAATTTCATTTTCATCTTTGTTCCCAAAATTTCTTTCTATTATACACCTTCCAGCACCTAAATAAAATTCCCATTTTCTATTTGTAGGTCTAATATAATCTAATATAGAGCTTGAAATTCCTTTATTACTTAGAGTATCATATAGATTAATAATATCTTCTGGATTATTTTTTAATCCTTCTATTGTGAATATTACATATTCTTCTAAATTTGGTTTATCTAAATATTTTAAAATATTGTTTCTAGAATTTAAAAATTTCATTTTTTTATCTTTTTCACAACTAGACATTATTTCATTTAAATCAATTTTCTCAAATAATTTATTTAAAACAGTTTCATTTTGTATATTCAAATAAAATAACGCATTGTGATTTACATATACTAACTTAGCTTTAAGTAAATCTTCTCTTTCATTTAATTGTAAATAATCGGACTCTTTTATTTTGTTATCAATAGCAAGATTAAGAATATTTTGCTCTGATAAATATGGAAGTATAAGAGCTTTTTGAGTTCTATTATATAATAAAACCATTTGTTCATCTGGTACTTGACCAGCCGTCAATAATTCTGTTAACCCTTGTCTTACATGTATTAGATAATCTATATCGTTAGTTTTTAAATATAAATACTTATATGCATCTTCACCTAGAGCATAATCCTTAAATAAAGTATGTTTATCAACATATGGTAAAATTTCATTACAAAGGCTTTCCTCATAAAATTCAAGTTTCTGTTGTGCATTCATATTTTCATATATGCAGTTTCTTTGATTAAAATTTTGTGATAATCTTCCATAATTTTCTCTTTTTAATTCATCTATTAGTTCTTGTCCATATCCTTTTTCAAAATAAGCAGCTATTACTTTTTCTGAATTTCTTATATATTCTGGATAAGAGAAAAATTTTCCTTTTTGTGGAAATTTTGTAATAATATTGACTCTTAATCTCTGCAATAAATTTAATTTTTTATCTACTAAATTATTTTCCATAAATTTTCCTTAAATATTATATTCGTAAATTAGCTTTTAAATTAATTTTTAAAATTAATTAATCCAAGTATAATTTTTTTGAACTTTGTAAAAAAAGTTTCTTTATATTCGACTAATTGAGTGGTAGTATTTAAAGTTTGAATTTTATTATCTTCATTTTTATTATTGTTAAAAATATTGTCTGGATTATATTTTATTCTTTTTTCTGCTTCTTCATTTTTTTGATTTAAATCTAATATTTGACTTATCAAATTTTTTTGCTTTTCTGTTGCATAATAATCTCTATATAATGTAACAATAATTGCTTTTGCCTCTTTAGAAATATTTTGTTTAGACAAATCTATTTCAGGATTAATAGTAAAATTATAATTTTTATCCATATGTTTTCTATAAAAATTAATTTTTTCTATAGGTATTTTTGAGTATTCCTCTTCTGGAAAATATTTTATTATCTCTAGTATTTCTGTATATGCTTTTGCATAAGTATTATTAATCATTTTTTGTTGCTCCTTCATTAGCTCTTTCTGTTCTTAATTCTGCTTTTTCCATATTTTCTGCTTCTTTGACTTTGTCAGTTGTAGTTCCATTTAATGCTTCTTCAAGGACATTAGCCATAGTTATTGCTTTACTGCCTTTAGCAGCTTTTGTACTAATTTCGGTTCTATCTGTATCTTTGTGTGGTAACAAATTCCATACATTATCTGCTGCTTCTAATTGTTCAGCTACAGTATCACTTTGTATAAATCTTTGAATAGTATCTTCTATCTCATTAGAAACAATATTTGTATTTCCTTCATAAAAACTATTTATTAGCTTTACAGTGTTAACAAATTTTTGATGAATCTCTGGTGTAATTTTTCTTCTATCTTCTTTATGTTCTTCTAAAGACTTTTTTATTCTTTGACTTGCTAATTGATTATATTCTTCTATAGCGTCTAGTAAATTAGTAGTTCCAAGTTTTTCTATAATTTCTTGACAAGATTTATCCTTTAATATTGAGTAGTTTGAAAAAAGTTCTTCCTGTTCTGGAAATTTTTGCTTTAAAAATAAAAGAAATTCTTCGGATGCTTTTTCAAAATCCTTATTTTTATCGTCATAGTAATTAGAAAAATGTCCACCACCCTCTGCTTTTAGTTCACCTCCATGACTTTTGCTAAAAAGTAAATCATTTTCTTCAGCTAATTCTCTTATACTATTATCTAATATATCATATATTTCATTATCATAATTGGCATACTTAGAACCAACTCTAGATGGCAAAGCTCCCATTTGAGTTAATACCATGTCTATTGCTACAGTTTCATCTCCTTTAAAACGAATTACCTTTCTTTGTGCTAATTCACTGGCTATTTTTTCATCACTCATAATTCTATCATAATTTTTATTATCTATAAGAACAACTGCGTTTTCTGAAATTGGTAGACTTTCATGTGAAACATCAAGATATGCATCACGATAGGCAATAGAATATCCATATCCTGAATTTAAGAAATTATTTATATCATCAATAATAATATAATCTCGATTTGTTGATACAAGATTGTAGTCTCCTGTAACTCCTAGTGGTGTATTTATAGTAAAATGTTTAGTAGAACGAAACCTTGATGGCAGTAAGACAGAACCAAGATTCTTATCTACTTTTGATAAAGCTTCCATTGTTTCTTCAAAAGTTTTCATTGTGGGAACTTTTACTCCCATTATTTCTTTATATGGTTCAACACCATTTTGCTCTAGGGCATAAGCTTTTCTTATTTCATATGATAAATTTGTACTTACTTTTTCAAAATTAGTATTTTTAGATAATACTCTCCATTCCCATCCTTCTGGGAAAAAATCATCTTCTCTTATCAACATAAATTTATCAACTTTTTTTGTTTGTTTTGCTCTTTCTATTAAAACTTTTAAATTATGTTTTAATTTTTCAGTTGCTTCTCTTGAATTTGTATCTATTATTTCATCAGAAAATGATACAAGTTCTCCTTCAGGTAACTCTATGGGTTCATATTCTTCTGGTGCTTTAATATCTTGAAGTATTTCATTAGTATTAGAAAAATCTATAGGTTCATTATCTTTTTTTCTAAAAATATTGTTTAATCTATCTAAAAATCCCATTTATTCTATTTTCCTCTCAATTTTACTTTATCTAAAGTGTATTAATTATTTTTTTAAAACATATACAAGCCATTTGTCGTTGTTTTCTCCACCTTCAGTATGGAAAATATAAATTTGATATCCGGTTTTAGTAATAATCTCATCTAGTTCTTGTTTGCTAAAATATTTATAATAGCGCTTTTCTCCCATGCGATATTCATTTGGAAAGTCGACCCATTCTTCGTCAATCTCTTTAGTTTTTCGATTCATAGCATTAAAAATAAAGATTCCATTATTTTCAAGCATATTATAAGTTTTTTGCATTACTTTTATAGCATCTTCTTTGGTAAAATGAACAAAAACTCTCCAACAAAAAACTGCATAATATTTTTCTTTAAGATTATCTTCTAATACATTAAATTTAATTGTTTTTAAGCCCTTTTCTTTTATTGCTTTAAGAAAATCTTCTGCTATATCACTTGCAGTTATTTGATAGCCCAATTCTTCGATATATTTAGCATTTGTTCCATCAGCAGAGCCAATTTCTAAAACTTTTGATTCCTTTGGTAATTGGTCCAAATTTTTCTTAATAAATTCTTTTAATTTTTCTCTTTTACGTTTAGCCTTTTCTGGATCAAGTTTATCATGTTCTATTGTAGTTGCTAAATATGTACTAGCTTTTTTTTCGTAAATTTTAAGAGTTTTTTCATTTTCTATACTCATATTTAAATTTCTCCTTCACTATTAATAATTAAATAAAGTTATATAAATTCTTAAAACTATAGAATATATCTGAAAAATATGTTATAATAAATTTTACATAAAAATTAGTTTAAAATGAGAACCATTAAAGCCCGGATTTTGGAAATGACCAAAGATGACCAGAAGATGTGTTCATCTAGAGTTATCTGGGCTACGTTGCAGGATGTAAAAAGCGGTGAAAAATACCGTGTACGTTGGGCTGAGAGTCCTATGGTAATTGGTATAACAGGTGTATGGCGCTCAAGAGCAATATATTCCTTTGCCAAGTCATGGGAAAAATGTGAGATTGGAGACGAAGTGTGGTTGTACCATGCTGAGGACGATAATAGCAACTTTTTCGAGCCTATAGAATAAACCCAATTAATTAATTCCAAAAGATTTACGATATACCGGTAGCTAGGAGAGTAATTAAGCTCTTGGCTTCCGGTTTTCGTTTTCTCTTTAAAATATTCCTAAATTTTAATCGCTAGAAGCTCCAGCACCTATAACATTTCCATTTATAGCATTAATATAAATATATAAACTTGTTAATGGATCATTTTCGTCAAATAATCTTATTTTCCACATTAAAATTCCTTCATATTCGCTCTTTTTCCATTCCTCATTCCAATGATAAAATTTACTAATATCACTTAGATTTGAAATTAATTCAGCTGAAATAAAATCATTTTTATCTTTTCCTCTAGTATAAAATTCAGATTTCCAAGGTTGATATTGATACTTTGTATCTTTAGCTTCCTCATCTGCTATATCACAAGCTTTTTCTAATGAAATTATTTCTATTTTTTCATCATTTGTTATTGCATAATATTTTGAATTTTCTATGTAGTAATCAACTGAATATTCATCTTTGTTTGTATTTGTTTCATTCTTCACAGTTGTATATTCGCTTAAGTCTGTTACATTATAGTAAATACAGTTTATATTAACAACATTACTTACAGCTAAAAAATTAACATTATATTTATCTAAAAATTCTCCAAATTCATATTTTATACTACCAATATTTTGCTCTATTTGTTTTATTTCGTATTGTGATATTGTTAATATTATAGAATATTTATTAAAATCAATATTAGCTATTTCTGTATTTGTTTGAAAGTTTAGTTTTTCTAATATGTTTTGATAATTGCTTTCTGTATCGTTAAAAATTTTTTGATAAACACCTTGTCTTACTTCTGAAAATCCCAAATCACTTGGAACTTCATTTAACTTATTTTCTGATGTATAATTATATTCTTTATTAAAATCATATTTTGTTTTATCCTTTGTTAATTTCTCTATTAATTCTAATAAAGTTTCTTTATTCTCCAATGATGTTTTTATAACTTGTCCACTATCTGAAAATCTTTTTATAACTCCTATTTCATTTTTATCAAACATAAAAACAAAATTTTTACTTTTTGTATTATAATCAAATTCTATAAAACTTCCACTATTTTGCATTCCACTTATTTCTTGCTCAGAATAAACTTTTCCGTCTATAAGATTTGTCATTCTATTATATAATTCAGAATAAATTATTTTATATTCATTTGTTCCATAATCTATTATTATATATTGATTATTTCTATTCTTAAATATTATTCGATCCGGAGTTGGAAGTAACTCGTTATCAGTAATTTCTATATTAGATGCTAAATTATTTACATCTAATTCTTCCTCTGCCTTGTCAACCTTGAATATTGAAAATATTATAATATATACTAATACAACTAATAGAACATATAGTGTAATCTTTATTATATTTTTATTTTTTAATTTCATAAATATATTAAACCTTTCAAAAGTTTATTTTATTCATATTTATTATAACATAAATATATTTTTATGCTAGATATTTCAAAAAATTTCTAATTTAGTATTTCTTGTTGACTTTGCACAAAATTTATTTTTATTATTGTAATTTAACTATTTTATCTATATAATTAATTTAAATTTGATAAATTTATTTTGAAAGGAAATTACTAATGATTAATAATGAGCAAAATCCAGAATTTTTAAATGATTTTTTAGCATATATATCTACTATTTTAAATAAGTCTAATAATACTGTGAAAGAATATAATTATGACATCTCTCACTTTCTAAAATTTATTAAATATAAATATAATATGGTAAAAATAAAATCTATAGAAGAAATAAAACAAATTCCTATTAATGAAATGAATTTAGAAATTATAAAAAAAATAAATCTTCAAGATATTCACTCCTTTTTAGCATATTTAAAAGAAAACTATAATAGTAAACCTGCAACTTTAGCTAGAAAAACAGCTAGTCTTAGAACTTTTTTTACATATTTATGCAATAAAACAAAAAGAATTCCAAATAACCCTACTCAAGATTTAGAAAGCCCAAAATTAGATAAAAGATTACCTAAATATTTGACTTTAGAGGAGAGTAAAAAATTATTAGAAACTACAAGGGTGCCAAAAGGAACTGGCCACGGCAATCATGATAATAGTATTAGAGATTTTGCAATGATTACCCTACTTTTAAATTGTGGAATGCGTTTATCAGAGCTTATTGGTATAAATATAAGCGATATAGATTTTGAAAATAGAAAATTAAATGTTATTGGTAAGGGAAATAAAGAAAGAACCATTTATTTAAATGATGCTTGTATATCTGCAATAAAAAGTTATTTAGCTGTTAGACCACATGATGCTGTAAAATATAACTCTAGAGACGCCTTATTTTTGAGTGAACAAAAAAAGCGTATTAGCAAAAGAACTGTTCAGTATATTGTAAAACAAGAAATAAAACTAGCTAATATTGAAAGGCCAGATAAATATTCTGTTCATAAATTAAGACATACTGCTGCAACTCTAATGTATAAGTATGGAAATGTTGATATAAGAGCGCTTCAAGAATTGTTAGGGCACGAAAGTATTTCTACAACAGAAATTTATACACATGTAGACAATGAACAAATTCGTAGTGCTGTTGAACATAATCCTTTATCTACTGAAATGAACATAAATAATTCCTCTCCTGCTTCTAATAATTCTGAAAATTAAAATATATAAATACAATTTTGAATAAAAGGGTTTGTAATAAAAAGGCTATATTTAGAAATAGTATTTACTATTTAGTATATACTATTTCTATTTTTTCGTTTTCTTGTACATGCTTATTTTTAGTATTATTTGTATATGAAGAACTACTATAATAAAAAATATTAGTAAAAATAAAAAGTACCATAAAAAAAGATATATTTCTAAGAGTTTTTGCTAAACTTAATCTAAATTTCTTTTCCTTCATAATTTTCTCCTTTGCAAATATTTGTTCGTTTCTGTAAATATATTATAAGCAAACATAAGTTCCTTGTCAATACTTTAACAAAAAAATGTTTGCTTTTATTTTTTATATTTATTTTCTTGATAGTTTACTTCGTTTACATCTAGTTTTCCAGCTCTTGTAATTTTAGTATATCCATATTTTTGTTTAAGTTCATCAATTGCTTTATCTAATTTATTCTGTTTTTCATCAGTAGTGAAAAAAGACATTTGAACCTCATCTTTATTTTCTAAATTATCTACTCTTAAACCAATTAACCTAATTGGTTCTGTTAATTGCATTTGCTCTAATATTTCTTTTGCTAGTTCTATAATTTCCTTTGTGCTAGAAGAGGGTGCCTTTAACTTTTTTTGATGAGAATAGTCTTGAAATTGATTGGTTCTAAGTTGAATATTTACTACATTAGCCAATAAATTGTATTTTCTAAGTCTATATGTTACCTGTTCTGCTAAAGCAACTAGTATTTTTTCTATATCTTCTTTAGTAAAAACATCTTTAGGTAAAGTAACAGAATTTCCTATACTTTTTGGAAGCTCTTTTTTATTGTTTACTTCTGATGAATCTATTCCATTTGCATATTCCCACATTAATATACCATGTTTTCCGAATTTTTTATTTAACAAATTCTTATCTGTTTTTGCAAGATCTCCAATTGTTTTAATTTGCATATTTAAAAGCTTAGGAACAGTTTTTCTTCCAATCATAAATAGTTCTGAAACTGGCAAAGGCCACATTTTTTCTGGTATTTCTTCTCTATACAAAGTATGTATTTTATTTGGCTTTTCAAAATCAGATGCCATTTTGGCTAATAATTTATTTGAGGATATTCCTATATTAACAGTAAAACCAAACTTCTCATAGACTTTTTTGTTTATCTCTTTAGCTACGTCTAAAATTTCTCTATCCATTAGATATCCTGTTAGATCCATAAAGCATTCATCTATACTAAATCTTTCAATTATATCTGTGTAGTTTAAAAGAAATTTAAATAAATTGTCTGAAGATTTTCTATATATTTCAAAATCACTTTTAAAAATCTGAAGATTGTTACATTTCTTTTTAGCAAAATATATTGGCTCTCCTGTAACGATTCCAAATTTTTTAGCTATTGGACTTTTAGCTAAAACTATTCCAGAACGTCTTTCTTCATCTCCACCAATGATAGATGGTATTGTTCTTATATCTAATTTGGAACCATTTTTTAGCATTTCTACAGCAGTCCAAGATAGAAAAGCATTATTAACATCTACATGTAAAATTTTTCGTTCCATAATATCACCTTAAAACTTTTGTTTGTATAAATAATATCATAGAAATATTTGTTCGTCAATACAAAGTGTATTACTTTCTATATTTTTTATATTTTCAAAATTAAATACTAACTTAATTTTACAATAGCATGTAAAATCTTTTCATCTTCACTTTTTATTACAATTATGTTTTCATTGTTTAATTTAGAATAATTGCATTTTACAATTTCGCCTAATTTAATTTCTTTTTTATACATTATTTCAATATTATTAAATTCTGTTTTGTCTATAACCTCTTCTGGCATTGCAATTTCTGCTAAATCATAATAGCAAATATTATGCACATGCTTATTTATATCTATCATTTGTCTATTTATTGCATATTCCACAGAAGAATCAATTTGTTTTGGCTCTTCTATTTTTGGAAAGTCATATTCTGGAAAAACATGTCTATTTTCTCCTTTGTATGGTTTTATTATTTCATCTGTTAATTTATTAATTTTACCTGTTTTTAAATTTACAGAAATCCATTTAGAAGTAGCTATTGCAATTATTTCTCCAACTTCATTAATAACTTCAAAATCACGATATGCATATAATTTATCAGCTTTTGCAGACCAAGTTCTTACTGTTATTGTATCTGCATAATCAGCTCTTTTAAATACTTTCAATTTCCAATTTAAGATAATCCAACTAAAATTAGTTTCTTTAATAGTCTTTAATCCAAATCCAGCTAGGTTTGAATGTACTCCACCGGCATCTTCTAAAAAGCTTAGGATTGCTTTATTTGTGATTTTATTTGAAGCATCTATATCTTGTAGTCCTATAAAAAATTTTTGCTCTACATACATTTTATTTAAGTCCTTTCTAATTTTAGATATTATTACAAAATCTAGGGTATATTATAACACTAATTCAAAAAAATTTCCAACATAACTTTTGTTTACAATCTAAAAAAACTGGGGTATAATATTAAAGTAAAATAGGAGGAAATGAATTGCTTAGCTTTAAAGATAAAAAATTCTTTTTAAATGAAATACAAGAAATTGAAAAAGTAGAAAAAGTTTTTGAAATGAAAAAATATATTCAACATGGAAATACTTCTACTTTTAATCATTGCTTTTATGTTTCATATATTTGTTTTAGAATTGCCAAAGAAAAAAACTATAATGTAGATTACAGTTCTTTAATTAGAGGGGCTTTTCTTCACGATTTTTATTTATATGATTGGCATGAAAAATCAATGACTCACCGTCTGCATGGCTTTTTTCATCCTGTTGTTTCTCTAAAAAATGCTAAAACTTATTTTAAAGATATTAATTTAATTGAAGAAAATATGATTTCTAGTCATATGTGGCCATTAACTTTTAGAAAAATTCCCAAATGTAAAGAAGCTTTTATACTTTGCTTAGTGGATAAATATTGTAGTTTACTAGAAACTTTTAAATTCAGTAAAAAACTGTACAAATAATAAAAAAGAGAGCTTTAATTTATAAGCTCTCTTTACTTATTATATTAATAAGCTTTTCTATTTTCATTCATACCAAATAATAGATAATGTACATAATATTTAATATTTGTACTAGGTCCTATCCAAAAAGCATCTGTTAAATCTTTATTATTTCTTTGATATGTTAGAAGATCAAAAGTAGCACAAGTTCTTCTAGATTCCTTTAAACCATATAGTATAAAATGATTTAAAGCTCCAGCACAATCATTTCCATATGCTGTTTTCAAGTCATTATTATATTTTAAATAATCAGCACCGCAATAAACTGCACTAGATTTTCTTCCTTCTTTAGCACCTATTGCAATAAAATGATTATATAATCCAACATAATCATTTCCATATGCTGCTCTTAAATCATTATTGTATGCAGCATATTGACTTGGATTAAATACTATACTTGCCTGTCTTCCTTCAAATATACCAAAATTTCCAAAATGGTTTAGCAATTCAATAGTACTCATATTAGCTAAATCAGAATTTAGTTCTTGATATTCTGAAGGTGTAAAAGCTTTACTTGCTCTTCTGCCTTCACTCATACCATATCTTATATAATGAAGATATCCTGCTTTTTTATCTCCACCACAAGCTTTTTCAACATCTGGATTATAGTAAAAATAATCGTCTGCTATAAATACTGGTGAAGCAACTCTACCTTCTCTTGCTCCATATTGTAAATAGTGTCTCATTAAAACATTACTATCACTTCCAAGAGCATTTACAACATCTGGATTTGCCATTGCGTAATATTTTGCACTAAAAGCTGGTGACTGCATTCTAAAATTATTGAAAGTTGTATCGTGAGTTGTATGAAGCTCATAGCATTTTGTATAGCTATATGTGTGTCCATAGAAAAAGCCTTCTGAACTTGAATTTTGTTGAGCTTGTGGATCAAATACATAATCTTGACCATTTATTCTTATTACAGACCAAGCATGACCATTTTTGCTTCCTGATTTTGTATTAATATATCCATCTGCCAAATATGATTCTAATCCAATTGCTCTTGTCATAACTACAAAAGCTGCTGAATAATGATCACATACTCCTGTATGATATGTTAATATTGTTGCAGCATTTCCTATTAAAGTTGTATCTATACTGTTTGGATCATAATGATAATATGAATATGTAGATGTATCTATTGGTGTATATTCATTAGTAGTTCCTCTTCCAAGATATACAGCATGATCAATTAGATAATTAAAACAATATTTAACTTTATCAGCTGTAGTTGGTCCAGCTAATGAGATAATTCTTTGCACCTCTGCATCTAGGCCTTCTACTCCAGTAGTCATTGGATTTAGAGGAGCTGAGTTTAATAAACCATCAATATATGATGTGTCATTGTATACATTTGTTGCAAAACTAGGTTTAACTAAAACTAAAATGAATGCAATTAAAAAAATTGCTGAAATTAAAAATTTTCTTTTCATAATAATCCCCCAGAAAAATATTTTTTTACAACATAATTATACATTATAATAATATTTTTTACAATCGATTTTACAAAAAAATAAATTCCATTTTAAAAATGGAATTTATCTAATAATATTTTTTTAAACACCCATAATATTATATCCGCTATCTGCATAAACTACTTGACCTGTGATTGCATCTGACATACTACTCAATAAGAAAGTTGCTACATTTCCAACTTGAACAGTTGTTACATTTCTATGTAGTGGAGCTTTTTCTTCTACAACAGTTAATACTGAAGAAAAATCTTTAATTCCTTTTGCAGAAAGAGTCTTTATTGGTCCTGCAGATATTGCATTTACTCTTATTCCCTCTTTTCCTAAATTGTCAGCTAAATATCTAACACTTGCCTCTAAGGCTGCTTTTGCAATTCCCATAACATTATAACCTTCTAATACTTTTGTAGAACCATGATAAGTTAAAGTTACTAAACTTGCATTTTCATTTAGCATATCTAATTCTTTTGCCATTCTAGCTACAAGCACAAAAGAATAAGCACTTACATCATTTGCGTGGCTAAAACCTTCTTTACTTGTATAAATAAAATCATGATGTAAGTCTTCTGTATTTGCATGTGCAATAGCATGGACTATACCATCTACTTTTCCATTTTCTTCTTTTATTTTTGTAAATACCTCTTTTACTATTTCATCTTCAGAAGCACCATTTAAAACATATGCTTTGCTACCTTTAAATTCACTAATTAATTCTTCTATTTTTGGTTTATTTTCTTCTCCCATATATGTAAAAATTAACTCAGCACCATTTTCATAAGCAGATTTTGCTATACCAAAAGCAATACTCCATTTATTTCTTATTCCCATTATTAATATTTTTTTACCTTTTAATAACATTTTCTTAATTCTCCTTTTATTTTATTATAATTTAATTACTTCTCCCATATTCCTAAATTTTAAATATCTTTGTTCTAATATTTCATCACCTGTCATACCTTTAAATTCCTTTAAAGCTGATTTGATTTCTTTTTTTAAGCTACTCGCAGTTTTTAAAAAAGCCTCTTCTAAATCTTCATTTGATTCTTTAATTATTTTATCAATTACTTTTAGTTCTAATAAATCCTCAGCTGTTAATTTCATTTTTTCAGCTGCTTCTTTATATCTAGAAGAATCCTTCCATAAAATACTACTATATCCTTCTGGAGATAATATTGAATAAATTGAATTTTCTAGCATAAAAACTTTATTTCCAAGACCTATAGCTAAGGCTCCACCACTAGAGCCTTCTCCTATAACTACAGCAATTACAGGAACTTTAAGTTTTGCCATCTCAAACATAGATTTTGCAATAGCTTCTCCGTTGTCCTCTTTCCTCTGCTCCTATACCTGGATATGCTCCTTTTGTATCTATAAATGTAATTATAGGTCTATTGAATTTATCTGCTTGCTTCATAAGTCTAATAGCTTTACGATAACTTTCTGGGTTTGGCATTCCAAAATTTCTTTCTATATTTTCCTTTGTATTTCTACCTTTTTGTTCTGCTACAATTGTAAAATTTTGTTTTCCTATATTTCCTAGTCCACATACAATTGCTTTATCATCTTTAAAGCATCTATCTCCATGTAACTCTATAAATTCATCAAATATTTCTTCTATATAATCTAGAGAGGTTTTTCTTTTAGGATTTCTTGCAATTTCTACTTTGTCCCAAGCTGAAAGCTTTTTAGATTTTGTATTTGTTTTTGTATTACTCATTAATTTATACCTCCTTTGTTTAGGCAAATTAACTTGTAGATAGTATCTTTTAAATCTTTTCTTTCAACAATTTTATCTATAAATCCATGTTCTAATAAAAATTCTGCTGTTTGAAATCCTTCTGGAAGACTCTCTCCAATTGTTTGCTCTATTACTCTTTGACCTGCAAAACCTATCATTGCACCTGGCTCTGCTAAAATAATATCTCCTAAACTTGCAAAAGAAGCTGTAACCCCTCCATAGGTTGGATCTGTTAGAACAGTAATATATAGAAGACCTGCTTTATCAAGTTTAGTTAGTGCAGCTGATACTTTCGCCATTTGCATTAATGACATTATTCCTTCCTGCATTCTAGCGCCACCAGAAACTGTAAATATTATTAATGGTAGTTTTTTTTCTATCGCTTGCTCAATTGCATAAGTTATTTTTTCTCCGACTACAACTCCCATGCTTCCCATTAAAAAGCCACTGTCCATTACGCAAATTACAACATCTTCTTTATTTATTTTAGCTGTACCGCAAGCTACTGCTTCACTAATTCCTGTTTTTTCTCTTAAAGCTTTTAGCTTTTTAGTATATTCTTCAAGTTCTAATGGGTTTGTCGTTTCTATGTTTAAATCAAATCTTTTATAAGTACCCTCATCTGTAATAAGCTCTAATCTTCTATTTATATGCATTCTAAAATAATGTCCACAATTTGGACAAATATTTAAATTTTCTCTAAGAGTATCTTTGTAAATAATTTCTTTACATTTTTCACATTTTACCCATTTTCCAATAGGAATATCTATATTAGATTTTTTTTGTTTAGCAGAAGCTTCTCTTTTTTTAATTTTATCTACAATCATTTTTATTTACCTCGCTAATCTTTTTTGAATATCTCTTTATCTATAAAAGAAGTATCAAAATTACCTCTTATAAAATTAGGATTTTTTATAATCTCAAATAAGAAGTCTCTATTAGTGTCAACACCGTCTATTACTAATTCCTCTAAAGCTCGTTTCATTTTGCTAATTGCTTCATTTCTATTATAACCATAAGCAATGATTTTTGCTATCATAGAATCGTAATTTGGTGGAATTGTATAACCTTCGTAAATAGCTGTATCTATTCTTATTCCATTTCCACCTGGTAAATTAATTCCAGTTATTTTTCCTGGACAAGGCATAAAATTCTTTTTTGGATTTTCAGCATTAATTCTACATTCTATTGCATGACCTCTAAAAGTAATATCCTTTTGTTTGAATTTTAATTTTTCGCCACCAGCTATTCGTATTTGCTCTTTTACAATATCAATTCCTGTTCTCATTTCAGTAATAGGATGTTCTACTTGTATTCTTGTATTCATTTCCATGAAATAAAAATTCTTATCACTATCTAATAAAAATTCAACAGTTCCGCAACTTGTATATCCTGCTATTTTTGCAGCCTTTACAGCAGCTTCTCCCATTTTATTTCTAATCTTATCATCTACTGCTGTAGATGGAGTTTCTTCTAATACTTTTTGATGTCTTCTTTGAATAGAACAATCTCTTTCG
Source organism: uncultured Clostridia bacterium (assembly GCA_944393295.1). The sequence continues at coordinate 47,186 of CALXZR010000039.1, read as the reverse complement.
CCTAAATGTACTATATTTCCATACTCATCTGCTAATATTTGAATTTCTACATGTCTTGGATTTTTTACAAATTTTTCTATATAGATTTCATCATCATTAAAAGAAATTCTTGCTTCTTGTTTTACTATATTATAGGCACTTTCTAATTCATCTTTTTGATTTACTATTCTTATTCCTTTTCCGCCACCTCCAGCAGCTGCTTTTAAAATTACTGGATAGCCAATCTTTTCGCTAATTTCCAAGGCTTCTTTAAAATCTTTAACACTTCCGTCTGATCCAGGAATAACTGGAACTCCAGCTTTTTTCATCATTTCTTTTGCATTTGATTTGTTTCCTAATAAATCAATTACCTCTGATTTTGGCCCTATAAATTTAATGTGAGACTCTTCACATATTTTAGCAAAATTTGCATTTTCTGATAAAAAACCGAAACCAGGATGAATACTGTCTGCACCAGTAATATTTGCAGCTTCAATAATATTTTTAATATTTAAATAACTTTTATTTGATGGTGCAGGTCCTATACAAATAGCTTCATCAGCAAGTCTTGTATGAAGTGCATCTTTATCTGCTTCTGAATAAATCGCAACAGTTTTAATATTCATTTCTCTACAAGCTCTTATTATACGAACTGCAATTTCTCCTCTGTTTGCAATTAAAATTTTATTCATCTTCTACTCCTTCTAATTAATACTAAACTAAAGCAAAAGTAAGCTCGCCTTTAGCAGCAATTTTTCCATCTACTGTAGCTATAGCTTCTCCAACTCCAATAGGTCCTTTGCGTTTTATAATTTTTACTTCTAATTTTAATTTATCTCCAGGAACTACCATTTTTTTAAATTTTAGTTTATCTATTCCTCCAAATAGAGCATTTTTCCCTTTATTTTCTTCCATAGAAAGTATTGCAACAGCACCTGTTTGAGCTAAAGCTTCTGTTATTAAAACTCCTGGCATTATTGGATTGCCTGGAAAATGACCTTTAAAATACCATTCTTTTTCATCTACATATTTATAAGCTGTAGCACTCTCTCCTGGTATAAATTCCTCAACTTCATCAATCATTAAAAAAGGTTCTCTTTGAGGAATTATTTCTTTTATTCCATCTTTATCTAACATTTTATTTTCCTTTCTATTTTATTCTAAATAATGGTGTACCATATTCAACTGGTTCTCCATCTTTTGCTAATATTTCTACTACTTTTCCTGTATATTCTGATTCAATTTCATTCATTAGTTTCATAGCTTCTATAATGCAAAGTGTATCTCCTTTTTTTACATCTTTTCCAACTTCTACATAAGGTTCTGAAGTTGGAGATGGTTTTAAGTAGAAAGTTCCTACCATTGGAGACTTCAATATATTTCCATCATCTTCTTTTTTAGTTTCATTACTTTGCTCTTTTTCTTGAACTTTCTCTTCTACAACATAATTTTCTACAATATCTTTTGTATCATTTTTTTGAACAACTACCGGCTTTGCTTCTTTTTTCATTCTAATTTTTGTTCCGTCTGGGAAATCTATATCTATAGATGTTAATTTTGAATTTCCCATATCGTCCATCAATTGCTTAATTTTTTCATATTCCATAATAAAATCCCCCTTTATTATCCTTCATATTTCTTTAAAATGATACTTGCATTATGTCCACCAAATCCTAAAGAATTTGACATTACAATATTTAAATCTTGTTTTCTTACTTCATTTGGTACTATATCTAAATCACATTCTTCATCTTTTTCTTTGTAATTAATTGTTGGAGGTACAATAGAATTTTCTATTGCTTTAGCACAAATAATAGCTTCAGCAGCTCCAGCAGCTCCAAGTAGATGACCTATATTTCCTTTTGTAGAACTTATCATTACTTTTTTACTTGCATCTCCTAAAGCTTTTTTTACAGCCATAGTTTCTGTTAAATCATTTAAGTGTGTAGATGTACCATGTGCATTTATATAATCTATATCTTCTGGTTTAATATTTGCATCTGAAATTGCTCTTTCCATAGCTCTTGCTCCGCCTTCTCCATCTGGGCAAGGTGAAGTAATGTGATAAGCATCTGAGCTAGCTCCATAACCGATAATCTCTGCATAAATTTTTGCATTTCTCTTTTTAGCATGCTCTAATTCTTCAAGTACTAATATAGCAGCTCCTTCTCCCATTACAAAGCCATTTCTTTCTTTATCAAAAGGAATACTTGCTCTGTTTTTATCTTCTGCAAAAGATAGTGCCTTCATATTTTCAAAACCTGCAATTCCAATTTCACAAATAGATGCTTCTGTTCCACCTGCTAAAATACAGTCTTCATAACCATGTTTAATAGTTCTATAAGCTTCACCAATTGCTTGAGTTGAAGAAGCACAAGCAGTAACTATTGAAGTAGATTCTCCTTTTAAGCCTAAATCAATTGAAACATTTCCTGCTGGCATATTTACTATTGCCATAGGAATAAACATTGGAGATACTCTAGAATGACTTTTCAAGCAATTTGTTTCACATTGTTCTTGAATAGTTTTTAATCCTCCAATTCCAGAGCTTACAAAGATACCTACATTTTCAAAGTTTGTATTTTCCTCTGTTATTTGACTGTCTTTAAAAGCTTCTCTTGCAGCAATAATTGCAAATTGAGAAGATCTATCTAATCTTCTAGCTTGTTTTACTTCAAAATAATTTGAAGCATCAAAATCTTTAACTTCTGCAGCCAAGCTTGTTTTAAAATCACTTGCGTCAAATAAAGAAATTTTATCAATTCCACATTTTTTGTTTTCAATTCCTTCCCAAGTTTCTTCTACATTTTTTCCTATTGGAGTTATTGCTCCTAAACCTGTTATAACAACTCTTCTTTCCATTTTAATTCCTTTCTTTAATTTATTTTACATTAACATTCCGCCATCTACATTTATTACTTGACCTGTAATATATGAGCTATCGTCAGATACTAAAAATTTTACTAAATTAGCTACATCTTGTGCTTTTCCCATTCTTTTTAAAGGAATAGATTTTGCAATTTCTTCTTTTATTTCTTCTTTTAATACATCAGTCATATTAGTTTCAATAAATCCTGGTGCTATGGCATTTACATTTATATTTCTTGAAGCCACTTCTTTTGCTAAGCTTTTAGTAAAACCTATTATTCCAGCTTTAGATGCTGAATAATTTGTTTGACCTGCGTTTCCTGAAATTCCAACAACTGAAGATATATTTACTATTCTTCCGCTTCTTGCTTTCGTCATATACCCAATTACATTTTTAGTTACATTGAAAGTTCCTACTAAATTTACATCTATTACACTCTCAAAATCTTCTTTTTTCATTCTCATAAGAAGCATATCTTTTGTAATTCCTGCATTATTAACTAATACATCAATTCTTCCAAATTCTGATACAATCTCCTTTACAAATTCTTCTACTTCTTCAAAATTTGAAACATCACCACGTACAGCTAAACATTTAACATTGTTTTCTTCAATTTCTTTTTTTAAATTTTCTAATTCCTCATTTTCTTTTCTGTAATTTAAAGCTATGTTATAGCCCTCTTTAGCTAAAGTTAGAGCAATTTGCTTTCCTATGCCTCTAGTAGCTCCTGTTACTAATGCAACTTTTCCTTCTTCGTTCATAAAAACCTCCCTATATTTTTAATTTTTATTTGTTAAATTATCTATAGCTGTTTTTAATGAATTTACATCAGAAATATTTATACAGCTAACTTCTTTGCTAATTTTTTTAACTAATGATGTTAATACCTTTCCAGGTCCTATCTCTATAAATGTATCTACTCCATTATCTAACATAAATTGTATAGAGTTTGAAAATCTAACTGGACTCATTACATGTTTTGCTAAAATTTCTTTCATGTCATCATTTTCAGCATATGGTTTTGCATCAAGATTTTTAACAACTATACATTTAGGTTGTTTTATTTCTATATTATCTAATTCTTTTCTTAATGCTTCTGCTGCCATTTTTAATTTTTCTGTATGAAAAGGTCCGCTTGTTTTAAGTTCGATTACTCTTTTAGCACCCTCTTCTTTTGCAATTTGTGTCATTTCTTCTATACCTTTTCTATCTCCAGATACTGCAACCTGCCCTGGACAATTGTAATTTGCAGGAACTGCAAAACCATTTTTTACTTTTTTGCAAATTTCTTCTACTGCTTCATCTGAAACTCCAAGAACTGCTGCCATTGCCCAATCTCCTTTTGGAGCTAAGTTTTGCATATATTCTCCTCTTTTTTGTATAATCTTAAAAGTATCCTCTGTATTAATAGCTTCAGCATAATTTAGTGCTGCATATTCTCCTAAACTTAATCCTGCTGAAAATTCTGCTTCAATTCCAGCTTTTTTTAATAAATCTAATATTGCTAAACTCATTGTTATTATACAAATCTGAGTATTTTTAGTTTGATTTAACTCTTCTTCTGGTCCTGCAAAACTTATTTTAGCAACATCAATTCCAGTTTCTTTTTTTGCTAATTTGTAAATTTTTCTTACACTTTCATATTCTTCGTATAAATCTTTTCCCATTCCAATGTTTTGAGCACCTTGCCCCGGAAATAAAAATCCTATTTTCATTTTAGTCCTCCATTCTTTTTAAAATCTTTTTTTCAAATCTATTACAAAATTCTGCTATAAACTTTATTATATCAATATCAATATTAAACTCCTTTTTTATAGAAGAGGCTATATCTATTAAATCTTCAGAAAAATTTTCTTTTTGAATATTAATTCCTATTCCTATATTTAGATACTTAACTATACCAAATATAACTTTTGTTTCTGTGAGTATTCCACCAATCTTTTTTTTATTATAAATAATATCATTTGGTTTTTTTATTTGAAGATTAATTTTATATTCTTCTTTAAAAATTTTCAATATAGTCTCTGCAATTTCTAAAGTCAATCCATCTAATTTATTTATATCACAATTTGGCTTAATTAGGAATGAAAATGCAATATTATTTTCTTCATCTGTATACCACTTTCTTCCATGAGTTCCTTTTCCATTAGTTTGAAAATCACTCATTATCAAAGTTCCATTTGCTGTATTTTCTGCAATTTTCCAAACCTCACTTTGTGTCGAATCTATTGTTTGGTAATAAGTAAATTCTCTACCCAAAAATTCTGTATTTAAATTTTTATAAAAAATATTTTTATCAAAATGTTTTATTTCTTTTGAATTTTCCATTATTTTTCCTTCTGCATTTTTTCTTCTTCAATTATTTTTTCTAAATTTAACTGTCTTTTAATTTTATTTGTTGCTGTTTTTATAAGTGGCTCTTCTGTTAATACAAACCCTTTAATAGATTTATATTTTGGCATTGTTTTATTAATTTCCTTTATTTTATTTGATATAGCTAGATAAATTTCCTCATCACTTTCTATTTTGTATGTATCTTTTACTACTTTTTTATCTATAACTATTCTTGCGTTTATTTTTATATTGTCTTTATCGTCAGATACTTGTTTTCCATAAATAAAACTTTCTTTAACACCTTCTATTTTATTAACTAGAACTTCCATTTCCTCTGGAAAAATATTCTTACCATTTTTTAAAACAATAACATTTTTCTTTCTTCCACAAATGAATATATATCCATCTTCATCTATTCTTGCTAAATCTCCAGTTAAAAACCAACCATCTTTTAAAGCTTCTTTTGTAGCTTTAGGGTTTTCAAAATATCCAAGCATAACATTAGGTCCTTTTACAGCAAGTTCTCCTACTCCTGTTTTATCTGGATCTATAATTTTAACTTCTACACTTGGCGCGGCTTTTCCTATAGAACCAATTCTATGATATTTATTATTTCCAACACCTACAATTGGAGAAGTTTCTGTTAGGCCATATCCTTGTACTATATTTATTCCAAGAAGTCTAAATTTTTCTTCTATAGTTTTGTCTAAGGCTGCTGCACCACTAATAAATAGTTTTATTCTTCCTCCAAGCATATCGTGTATTTCTTTAAATACTTCTTTTCTTTTTTCCATAGAAGCATCTTTATATTTTTCTTCGTTTTGTAAAATTTCTTCTAATTTTCCTTGTTTTTCCAAGTTCTTTCTAATTATTTTAAAAATTCTTTCGTATATTCCTGGAACACAAGCCATCATTGTCGCATTATGTTCTTTAAGATTTTCTACAATATGTCTAATTCCATCACTAAAAACTGTTTCTGCTCCCTTATATAAAGAAAAAAGAAATCCAACAGTACACTCAAATACATGATGTACAGGAAGAACAGATAAAAATACATCATTACAATCTATATCTAAAATACTTCCTAAATCCATTAAATTTGAGCATATATTTTTATGTGATAAAGCTACAACCTTTGAAGCTGACGTCGTTCCTGAAGTAAATAGCATTATTGACATTTTTTCAGGTTCTATCTTAGCATCTATAAAAGCTTTATCTCCATTTTCTAAAAGTCTTTTTCCTTTTTCTATTAACTCTCTTTGAGAATAAATTCCATCTTCGTGAATATCTAAATCCATTGAAATTAAATGTTTTAATTTGTTTTTATCTGAAAATTTTATTTTTTTCAAAATTTCTAAATATTTTTCTTGGAAGAAAATTGCTTCTACTTCTGATCTTGCAATTAATGAATTCAATTCATTTTCTGGTAATGATTTATCAAGTGGAACTACTATTCCTGTGCCACATACTACTGATAAATATGAAATTTCCCATTCATAACTATTTTCTCCTATAACGGCTATTCTTTTGTCTTTTAGTCCCATATTAATTAAAGCTGTACCTAAGGCGTCAACAGTATCTCTTACTTCTTTATGTGTAATAATTTTATATTCTTTCTTTTCTGTATCAAAACTATTTTTTCTTAACTTATATGCTGGTCTATTACCATATAATTCTTTTGTTTTATTTAGCATATCTTTTAAATCTGATATTTCTAAATATTCATATAATCTTTCACTCATTAATTTCTCTCCTGTACTTAGACTTTTTACCTTAAATATTTTATACCAAAATAGCAAAAATTTCTTTAGAACGGGTGGTCAGTATAAACAAACAAATTTACGTAACAAAAGAAGGTTAAAGAATTAATTATATTTTTTAACCTTCTTATTTTTTATTTTAGTATATTAAATTCATAATATTATCGGTTGTATCTGCTGTCTATCTAAAGCATACTCTAAAGTTTTAACAATATATTCTGGATCAAATACTACTGAACGAGGCTTTGTTATTGGGTTATCTTGCTTAAATGGTACAAAATAATAATGTCTCGTATTTAAAAGCTTGCCAAAATTAGCAGCATTTCCAGACAAAGCATTGTTAGTAGAAATTGCTATTACTATAGGATTTTCATTTCTTAAGTGAGATTTTGCAGCCATTGTAACGGGGGTATCTATTATATCATTTGCAAGCTTTGCAATTGTATTTCCAGAACAAGGAGCAATTATCAATATGTCAAACATTTTCTTTGGTCCAATCGGTTCAGCATCTTGAATTGTATGAATAATCTTATTTCCGCTAATTTCCTCTATTTCTTTTATAAAGTCATCTGATTTTCCAAATTTAGTATCCATGTAATAACTATTAAAGCTCATAATTGGTATTACTGTTGCTCCTTCCTCAATAACCTTTTTTAAAGCGTCTATACTTTTTCTAAATGTACAAAAAGATCCAGTAAAAGCATATCCTATTTTCTTTCCTTTAAGTTTCACTTTTTTACCTCCTCTCATCTAAATTGCTAATATATTAGCTATTACTATTTTATGAAATTATGTAACCTAAGTTGAAAAAATATACATAATTTATTTATTATTAAATTATTGTAATATTATGTAAATCGTGCTATAATAAATCTATTCGCAGAAACTCAGATATTTGATTTGGCAAAATTTGCTGGAGAAAATTTGAAAGGAGCTATCTTTTCAGCTACCAAAGATAATATCGCAAGAGAAATGGAGAAAGTATGCCAGAATTTGCAAACGTTATTGATCCAATTAATCGTTATGGCTGTGATGCATGTGGGAATCTATTTCCTATGCTTGAACCTTTTCAAGATGATTTTGAGAGAATTTTTTTATTACGAAATGAAGTTACAGATATACATTATATTTTAGACGAAATTAATAGCTATCATAATATTTCGATTACAAAAGTCCTTGATATTTGCCATAGACAAATTGGTTGGGAATTAAGCTTTTTATTGGCATATTGGTTATTGCAAAATTTGCAACGTGCTTGGGTAATAAAAAAGAATGAGTTAGATATTTCTGAATTTTTAACAGCCAACTTTTTTGTTAAAAATCCGATAGGAGTTCTTAAAAAGAAAGATGGAACTTTTTTAAATATGTCAGGCATGTTTTTTACACCAACTATGCTTCGCAATCGCCTTTCACATCTTTTTATAATGAAGTATCAAACGCAGTCCGAAGTACATTACCTTCTGAATTTAGAAGATTAAACATTTTTCCGCGACAAAAAGTCCCCGCAGTTTTTCACTGCGGGGCATATTTTATTTACTATAATTTATTAATATATCTAAAATTTCAATTTCTTTATTCAAATTTTCATCTTTTATTTCTAAAATCTCATTACTAAAATATTGCTTGAAGTTGCTAAATATTCCTTTATAATTATCGCTTACTGAAAGCTCTGTTGAAGTTCTCTCATTTCTACCTAATATTATACGAACTTCATCTTCTGTGAAGTCACAATCAAATATTCCTGTAGTAGGTAAAATTACAAAATTTGGACTCTCTGTTCTTTCATATAATATCCAATTTTTTATGGTATTTACATATCTAGTTAAAGCAATTGCTTTTCTAATTCCTGTATTATCATAAAAATCACTTTCTTGTTCTTCAAATACAACGCTTTGATTATTAGAAAATTCATTTCCATTTCTATCTTTATAAGATACTGTTAAATCAATATTACTTGAGCCTTCTGATTTTTTCTTTAATTTTAATATTGTAATTCCACCTTTAGTTTCTCCATTATCTGTAGTTGGGCTTGGAAATAGAGTATTTATTTTCATAATATTTCCATTTAAAGCATCTTCTTTATCTGAGCCATATACTTTTTCAATTTCAAAATCTTCTGAGTTAAAATCTAAATTTAAATCAAATACTAAAGGCGTTACCATATATTCAAATTGTTCACCCATTCTAGTCTTAAATTCTTCTGAATTGTGTACCGCATAATAATTTGCACCTTTTACACTACCAATCAAATTTACAAGTTCTGTATTAAAATCTACTCCTACTCCTATAAAAGTTGTATAAATTCCATTATTTGCATTTTCTTCCACCATTGAAAGTAAGCCTTCTTCAGTTGTAGTCCCATAATTTGGCATTGCATCAGTTATAACTATAATTCTATTTTCGTATTCATCTTTATTTGATTTCTTCAAATTGTCATATAAATCTGTAGCTTTTGTATATCCATTGCTAAAGTTTGTTCCTCCTTGTGCAATAATTTCAAGCACATGACCTTTTATAGCTTCCATATCTGTTTCAGAAACTAAATTCATAGGTTTAGCAAGATAAGCATTATCATCAAACAAAACCATTCCAAATCTATCATCAGGATTTAATTCATCCATTAAAATAGTTACTGCTTCATTTGCTATTTGCATTTTTGATTTATTGTCTTCTAAATTATCTGTACCAAAACTATCATAATAGTATTTATCAAAACTAGAAGTCATTGAACCAGAAATATCTAATAATATTGTAAGATTTAATTTTTTTCTTTCAAAATCACTCTCTTTAATATTAGAATTTAAACCTACAGATAAATAATATTCATCTTCGCCAGAAATAGGATCTTTAGATTTTGCACAAGAATAAGCTGGATAAAATAAATCTTCATTATTAGTTACTTGCTCTCTTGATGTATCAAATGTATAATCATAAAAAATACCATTATAAGTAATATCTGTAGATATTGGAAAATATCCTTCTTTTATATTTTCTCTAAAATTATTTATATCCTTTGCTCCACCTGTTGAAAAACCTAGATATGTATCAGAAACTGAGCTACTATTTGAGCTGAAAGATTGAATACCAGAACTTTGGATACTTGCTGAATCAAAAGATAATGTTCCATTTGCAGAAGAATTATTATAAATAGATGATTGAGCTGTTCCAAAAGCATATAATATTAATCCAGAAAAAATTACAAAAGCTAAAACTACAATTACAAATAATATACAAGATAGATTTTTTCTTTTTATACCCATAATTAAGTTATATAATAATAACACTATAAATATAGCAATAGCAGTTAAAGAAAGAAATGTTGCCATAACTTCTAAAAATTCACTTAACAAAATGTTTGCATCTACAATTACAACATTTACAATTGCTAGTATAAGAATAGGAATAAAAAGGCTATTTATTCTTGCAATTGTTTGTCCTGTTTTTTGCCTTTTACTGTCTTCTTTTTTCTTTCCCTTTCTTATATTGTATATTCCTAATATAACACTATACGTAATGATAGCTATACCTACTACAATTGGAATTGCAAAAACAGCGATTTCATTTAATATATATTGCATATCTGAATTGTATACCCAATCGTCACTTTTACTTTTATTAAAATTTAGATATACTAAAATTAAAGCAATAGCTAAAACTACAACAAAAACTATTAATAATTTTTTCTTCTGTTTCATATTTTTATCCCCTTTATTTATATATTTTTTACTTCTATTTACTTACATCATAAGCTCCTATTAAATCTCCTGATTCACAATCAATTAAAACTCTTAATGCGTATTTAGTGTTTTGTTCTAAATATACATATGCTTGCCAATATGTTGTTCTATCACCAGTTGAAGTTTGTAAATCTCCTTTACTTAAAAAGAACTCATTTGCTCTATCGTTAACCAATTTTATGTCTTTAATTAAAAAAGTAGCATTTGTTAAAGTTTCATTGTTAAAATATTTTTTTGAAAAATAATCAGTAAATAAATCTAAATTATTATTTAATTTTTCTAAAACATCATTTTGGTCACCTAAAAATACTTTATTTCCATATTTTATTACTATATTAACATTTTCTTCTTTAACTCTTGGTAAAACCATAAGAATTATTTTTTCTGCAGAAGTATCTTCTTCTGTTAAAAGAATATTATCATATTCCATATTAGAATATCTATTTTCATAGTTTATATCTTTTCCTTGCTTATACACAACTATTGGAATAAAGTTTTTAAAATCTTCTTCTGTAAGTACTTTTGCGTAAGTACATCTTTGCAAAAATTCATCATATTCTTCTTTAGTATCAAATATTCTATAATTCAAATTATCTGAAGTTCTTTCGTTTAAATAACTCGTATCGAAATTTCCTAAATCGATTTTTTGAATTAATACACTTCCTGGTTTTACATTTGAATTAGATATTGTAGAGATACCATCATAAACTTGTGGCTCTTCTTCAGTATTAATTTCATAAACTTGGTATAATTCCCAAAAAACAAACAAAAAAGCTAAAATAATTATAAGTCCTATAACTATTTTTATAAATTTGGGAATTCTTGATTTTGGCTTTTCTGGTTTTACAACATTAAAAGTCTCTGGATCTTGTACAATCTTTTCTTTTTTCATATTTTTTCTTCCTTTATTAAAAATGTATAAATGCTATATACAATGTAGTCTTAAAAAAATTATAAAATAATTTATTTTTATAGACTTTACATATTATTATGGCTCCTATACTAATAATTATCACAAAAATAGGTTGTATTTTTCATCTTTGTTTCATTATACACTATAAAAAATTTTTTTCAAATAGTTTTTGAAAAAAAACAAACAGTCTGCTTCGAGTTTAAGCACACTGTTTTTTTTCTAACCTAGCATTACATCTAATATCATCATTATCGAAAATCCTATAAAAATTCCTATTGTTCCTATTTTTGAGCTTTTATCTTGAATTTGTGGTACTAATTCTTCTACTACAACATATATCATAGCACCTGCCGAAAAGGCTAATAAGTATGGTAAGATTGGTGTAATAAAACCTGATATTAAGATTGTAATTATTGCAGATATAGGCTCTACTAAGCCAGATAACATTCCTATTAAAAAAGCTTTTAATTTTGATTTTCCTTCACTTGCAATTGGAAGTGAAACTGCTGCGCCTTCTGGAAAATTTTGAATAGCAATTCCGATAGATAAAGCAAGAGCTGCACTTAAACCGAGCATAGAATTTCCGCTTAGCAAACCAGCAAAAGCAACACCTACAGCCATTCCTTCTGGAAAATTATGCAAAGTTATAGCAAAAATTAGCATTGCATTTTCTTTTGTTGTGTTATGTGTTTTTTTGAAAATTTTTTCTTCTAAATTTGCTAAAATTATGTCTACACCAATGAAAAAAACGCAACCTAAAATTAAACCTATTGCTGCTGGAAGCCAACTTAATTTTCCAAAGTTTTGGGACATTTCTATAGCTGGTATTATTAAAGACCATATTGAAGCTGCAAACATAAGACCAGCTGCAAATCCCAAAAGTAATCTTTTTCCTTTAGGTGTAAGGTCTTTTTTTAAGAAAAATACAGTTGCTGCACCAAGTGTTGTTCCCACAAAAGGTAAGATTATACCTATTATTATTAAAAAAATTTCTTGCATGTTAACCTCCTCTATATTTAGTTAATGCAAGAAATATGCGTTATGTGAACTTATCTAAAATAAATTCAATTAAAATTTTCTTAAAACATAAAAAATACAGGTTTGCACCTGTATTTTTTATCTATCTTTTTCTCTTTCTATAAATTCCAACAAATATACCTGCTAAAATTATTATAACTGGAACTGCAAAAATTGTAGCTAAAACTATGGTATTTTCTTTTTGAGTTGGTGCATAAGTTGATGTAGACATATCTTTTCTAATTTTTACAACATCTTCTCTACTAGTTAGACTAGCAATAGAATCTAGCATAAAGTCTTTATTATTAGCTATATATGATATAGGGTAACTTGAGCTAACCCCCTCAACAGAATAGTCTGAAGCAAATACAGTATTAGCAATAATTAGCATTTCTGAAGTTACAGCTTCTGCATCCTCTGTCTCTTCTGTAATTGTTTTAGTAGCTAAAGCGGCAATTGTATGTTCCCCTTCTTCAGCAGTTTGAGCTGCAGTATATATATTAGAATTTAAATCTGTAACAAATAAAGAATTTGAACTAGAATTTGCAATTACTTCTGTAGAAACATTTAAACCTTCTAATTCTTCATCTGATTTAAAAGTAACTCTTCCAGCATAAGGTATTAATATATATCCATCTGTATAAATTTCAGAAGTAATATTACTTGAGCTAGATATTTCTGGTATTATAATATTTGGATAATTTGATACAATTTTTTCTGAATCTTGCTCAATTATATATCCATTATTTTGAAGTGTTGCTCCATATAAATCTAAAATAGATTGTAAATTTACATTTTCAGACATTCCCTTTGTATTTATATCAGATGTAAGTAAAATATCTCCACCTTTATTTATATAATTTTTAATAGCTTGTGCTTCTATTTCTGTAAGATCATTTTCTGGGTTCAATATAACTAATAAATTACAATCATCTGGAACTGCTCCAGTAGATATTAAATTTAAACTAGCAGTTGTATAAGATTCATTTCCTAAATAAGTATTTATTGTTCCCATTTCAGATAGAGTATACTCTTCATGACCTGTTAAGAAATAAACTTTTGGTTTTTCTTCTGCAGTAATTCCTAGTATTGAGTTTGTTAGAGTCTGCTCTGTTAAATCAACCTCTTGTCCTGTTGTATAATCATAAGAATAAAATTCGCTATTTGCATCTATAATTTTATTACCTTCTGCCGTTTCTAGAATTACAATACTATAACCATCTTGCAAATCAAATTCTTGATATTTTGCTGGATTTGATTCCTGTGTTAATATTTCGTAAGAAATATGGCTATTTGTAGCTACATATTGCTTTACAAAATCTGTTAAAGTATCATCTTCTGTATACCCAAACAAATAAATTTTTACATCTTCGTCAATGTCTGCAATAATTTCTTTTGATTCATCAGATAAAGTATATATTTTATTTTCAGTAACATCTATATCTTGTAAATCTAAAGTATCTACATACAAATTTATAGAAATAAAAGCTCCAATTAATATACAAACTATTAAAGCTGTTTCAATTCCACTATTTAAACATCTTTTTCTTAAAAATAAAGATAATCTTTCTGAAATAGTTTTTTTACCTTGTGCTTCTCTTTGTTTTCTTTTTTCTTCTTTAAGAGCTTTTTTCTCTTCTTTTGAAAGTCGCTTTTTATTTTTTTCTTCGTTACTCACTTTTTAAGTCCCTCCTTCTATTTAACACTCTTTCTTCTTTGTAATACTACTATTGTAAGCAATATAAATAATACAGCAAATGAAACAAAGGTAATAATTTCAGGAATTGATATAATTCCAGTTGGAAATTTGTCAAACATTTGAATTAAAGAAAACATTTCTAAATTTTCATTAAATCCTGGTAAAAACCACATTACAATAAAAGCACCAATTGTAAGCACACAAGCTATAATTTGATTTTCTGTAAGACTTGAAGCAAACATTCCAAAAGAAATATATGCTAAACTTAGTAAGAAAAATCCAAATAAAGTTGATATTGCTACTTTTAAAGATGGTTCTCCAAAATATTTCAATATAAAATAATACATAAGAGTAAATACTTCAGTAATTAAAATCATTACAGCTGCAGCAAAGAATTTTCCAAGAACTACTGATGTAATACTTCTTGGAGAAGTCATTACTAATTGTTCTGTTCCATTTTTTCTTTCTTCTGAAAACATTCTCATTGTAAGCACAGGTGTAATAAAAGTTAGAATTGTTGCACCATTATAAAATAAATATTCAAAATTCAATACTTGGCTTTGAAATATTGTTAAGAAGAAAAATGTACTAAACATTATTAAAAATAAGCCTATAAATATATATCCTATTGGAGATAATAAATAGCTTTTAATTTCTTTTTTAAATACTGCAAACATTATTTATCCCCTCCTTCTTCTTTTTTGTGTTTATCTACTTTTGAAGCCTTTTTACGAGCTTTTTCTTCTTTCTTAGCTTGCTTTCTAAATTCTTTTCTTTCTTTCTTTTCTGCTTCTTCTTGTCTTAATTCTTCTATTTCTTTATCATATTGCATTTTTGCAATTTCTTTTTCACTATATTCTGGTCTATCTTCAACAATTTTTATAAATGCATCTTCTAAAGAGCTTTCTTGTTTCTTTAATTCCAAAATAACTATACCTAATTTAGAGCATTCTGAGAATATATTTTTTCTAATATCTACATCAGCATTTGTTTCAATTTCATAAAGTTTTGTGTTATCCTTTTTTGTTTCTATTAATTTAATATTTTTAATTTCTGATATAGAGTTCTTTATATCAATAAATTTATTGTTTGTATCTTCAACATTGACTTCAATTTTTTGTGTTTCTTCAGTATCTTTTTCCAAATTTTCAGGAGTATCTACTGCTACAATCTCTCCCTTATCAATAATGACTACTTTTTCACAAATTTGACTAACTTCTGACAATATATGTGAACTTAGAATAACAGTATGATTCTTTCTAAAAGATTTAATTAATTCACGAATTTCTATTACTTGTTTAGGATCTAAACCTACTGTTGGCTCATCTAAAATTAGTATTTTTGGATCTCCTACAATAGCCCCTGCTAAGCTAACTCTCTGTTTAAAACCTCTTGATAAATTTTTAGTAAGCTTATTTTGTACTTTTTCTAAACCAGTTTCAGAAATTGCTTTTTCTACAGCAGCTTTCTTGTCTTTATGTTTAATAAGTTTTAAATCTGCCATATAACTTATAAATTCTTTTACTGTTAAATCATAGTAAAGCGGTACTCCTTCTGGCATATAGCCTATTAATCGTTTTACTTTTTTTGGCTTTCTGTCAATATCATATCCATCTACTATAATTTGACCTTCTGTTGGTTCTATAAAGCCTGTAATCATATTCATTGTTGTTGATTTTCCAGCACCATTACGACCTAAGAAACCAACTATTTCTCCTTCTTTGACTTCAAAGTTTATGTTTCTTACGGCATAGAATTTTCCATAGCGCTTTGTTACATTCTTTACCTCTATCAAAGTTTTCTCCCCCTTTTTGTTTTGTTGTTTTGATTGTATATATATAACCTTAAAATAACCTTAAAGTTATTTTAAGAGCATAAACAAAAAATTATGTTTTTTCAGCTATTAAAGCTTTGATATTTATTCCTTGCTCTGAAAACATTTTCTCGTGTTCAGTTTCTATATTTCCTTTAAAAATATCATCTGAATGTAAATCTAATGTTTTATCTAAAATTTTAAATCCCGCTTCTTCAAAATAATCTAAACTACTCATAAATAATTCGTCATCATCTGTTTTAAAATATATTTTTCCATTTTCTTTTAAAAATGTTTTATATTGTTCTAGTTGTCTTGGATGTGTTAGTCTTCTTTTATTGTGTTTAGATTTTGGCCAAGGGTTACAAAAATTAATATAAATTCTTTCTATTTCATCTTCTTTTGAAAAAACATTACTTATTTGCTCTACATTTGCTCGTATTAGCCATAAATTATCTGGTTTAATATTTTCCTTTGTACAAAGCTTTTTTTCTAAATAAGCTTCTTCTATATTTCTTTTAGTTAAGCCTAACATTGCCTCAATCATATCAATAGCAATATAATTTATATTTAAATTTTTTGAAGCTAATTGAGATATAAACAAGCCCTTACCACAACCTAATTCAATATGTATAGGTTGCTTATTCTTAAACATTTCTTTCCAATTTCCTTTGTTTTCTTCTGGTTTATCAATATAGAATTTCGATTCTTCTAATTCATCTTTTGCCCATTTTTTTCTACGAATCCTCATTTTATTCTCCTCTATAAAATACTAATTATCTAGCTATTATTCTATTTTGTGCACTATATGTATCACGTGTAATTTTTTCTCTTTTCACAACCTGTCCATTCTTTCTATATACTTTATAAGTATCTATTACAGAACCATTTTTTCCTGATTGTATAACAGTTCCAGATGCATAATCACTATCTGATTTATATACAGTTTTATAAGCTATAGATTTTATAAATTCTGTTTCTAATGAAATTTCATAATCATCATCAGTTTTAACTCCATAGATAGTAGCTCTTGCAACTCCATTACTAACTGTTAATTCTATTTTTATTGGGTAATTTCTATTGTTTTTAAATTTAAAGTCTGTTGAACCCCATACTACAGTTGCATCCCATCCTCCATCTACATATGAAGGTATAAACATATGATTTCTTCTTTCTACAATTTCTAAATTAGCAAATAATACACTATCGTATAAAGTTGAAGATATTTGGCAAATTCCTCCACCTAATCCATCTGTAACCTCTCCATTTGAAAATATTGCAGCTTCTTTATATCCAGCTTCAACAGTTCTTTTTCCTACTACTTTGTTGTAAGAAAAAGTTTCTCCTGGCATAATTACTGTTCCACTAATCTTTTCAGCAGCTAATCTTAAATTTGTAGTTCTATCTCTATTGCTAGTTGCATAATTTGTCGAAAAAGTAGATAAAACATCAGGAAACGCCTCATATCCAATATCATTTGTAGTTATATTTGGCTCAGTTAGGGTTAATTTTATACTGTATTCTTCTTCGTGTGGATTTTCAGTTAACATTTTGACAACTTCTTCTACACTAAAATCTACACCAACTACATGGGAATATACCATATATGGTTCTGTCGTAAAATAAGCATCTTGTGGTGCTCTATATATATCGTTATGTATTTCCTCTACATTTATTGGATCTGGATATTGGGTATAAGTCGGAATTTCAATATAACTATTACTATAACTAGTATCTTGAATTGCTGCTAAAATCATTTCAGTTAACTCATCTTTATAAATTCCTGCTCCAAGTTTTCCATTTGTTATTATTAATTCATCATCATCTTCTAAATAGTAACTACTTTGAACAAGCTGATCTGGTAATTGAGATTGTATTGTATCTAAATACTCAGATAAAGCCTCTTCATTATATTTTAAAATAGGCTCTATATCGATTCCCACAAATAACACTGCTATATAATCTTTTACATTTTGAAAAATACTGTTACTTCTTCCAATTTGATAAGCAAAGTCAACAGAAGCTTCAACATCAAATTCTGCCTCTATTTGCTCTATTTCTACATAAAATTCATAATTCTTATATTTTAATATTATATTGTCATTCATTTTTCCTTTTAAAGCCTCTTCAACAAGCTTTATAGCTTCTTCTTTTGTAAGTCCAGATATATTTGTACCCTTTATATATACTCCTGGCTGAATAGTATTACTATTCTTATGTGAAAAATAGAATGACAAAAAGGCTGCAATTAATATTCCAAAAAAAATCGCAACCATTATTACATAAATTAAAATTGTATTATCTTTATTTAATCTCTTCATTTCTAATTTCTTTTTCACAATAAATTTCTATAAAATATTATAGTTTAAATTTAATACTATATCAATAGAATTTTTTAAATTTGTACATATAAATTTTATACTAATTATTTTCAAGTATTTCAAACCCTCTTGAAGTTAGTCTTATAGTTTGATCTCCCTTATATGCAACAAAATTTGTTGTACCTAAATTTTCTAACCAACTTCTTACTTCGATAGTTTGCCATTTTCCAGAATTATATCCATTTCCATTATCATTATTCCAAAGCCATTCTGGACAATTAAAAAAGCATACTTTGGGATTTATTGATTCATATACTTCTTTAGAAACTCCATTTTGTCCATGATGAGCCATTTGAACAGCATAACTTTTTAAATCATCTTTGCAATTTTCTAGAAGTTCTTGACTAGTATATACATAGCTATCTCCTAAAAATAAAATACTCTTATTTACATCTGTTACATTAAATTTAAATACCATACTGGCTTCGTTCCCATTATCTGAATGAATAATTTCTGGATTTGCTATTCTTAGAATTTTACAACTGATATTATCCATTTCTATTATTTGACTTGAGGTACAATCTATTTTATTTTTTATTTTTGAACTTTCTAAAGCATTTATCATTGCTAAGGCAGTTTCATATCCACGTTTATCATAGTTTTCGTACCATTCAGCCGTATTAAAATGATAACAAATATTTTCTATATTTATGCTTTCATTTTCTATTAGTTCTAAAAAAGCTCCTACATGGTCTTCATGTGCATGTGTTATATACCAATAATCTACAGTTCCATTTCCATATTTATTTATATAAGATAAAATTAAATCTGCATCAATATCTCTTCCGCCATCTACAATAATTAATTTATTATTTTTTGTTCTTATTATATATCCAGCAGAATTTATATCTCCTTTATCTTTTTCATTACTTCCACCAATTAGAGTTATTTTTATTCCTTCATTTTTTAATTTTTGTGCATAAAAATATATACCTATTCCTACAATAATAGCAATAAATATTATTAATATTAAAGTTTTTACAAATCTTTTTTTCATATAAAAATCCTTTTTATTATTTTATATCATTATTTTTATAAATTCTATAATTTGCTGTTTCAGCAAATAAATCATATCCATAATCTTCCATATTTCCATTCATAGCCATTGCTTTATGAAAAATTATATAATTACAATTTTCTTTTTTACATACATTTGTAACATATTGTATATTTCCTTTTTCTTGTTGAACTACAATTGTAACATTTTCATAGCTTTTTGGCTCTCTTGCATACATTAATTCTATTTCTGGATAAACTTGTCTTAAATATGCGATTAGTGATGTACATGGCATAACTTTTTTCGTTTCTGTATTATCCTGCATAATTATATTTGCAACTTCTAATGCTTCATCTGGAACTTTATATAAATTATTTACTTCTATGTAATTTTCTTCTGTATATATAAATTTTCCACTAAGTATTATTACTGTAATTGCAACAATAAATATAATTGCTTTGTCTAGTTTTTTCTCTTTAGAAGCAATTAATTTTGTAAAAGCATACGCAATAGTTAAGCCCATTGGCAACATCCAATACATTCTCCAATATACAGATACTGGAAAGAACGGCTCAACTAACTTACTAAAAATTGGATTTAACGTTATAAAAGACATTAATAATGAAAAATAAACCATAAATGCTTTTATACTTTTATTTTCTTCCTTAAAGTATATATATAATAAGGCAATTAAATATAAAACAATATATGCCCCTGTTCCTTTATATTCTAAGAAAGTAGTTTTTATAGTTTCAAAACTTTCAATCAACATTTATTTTCTCCTATAAATTTTATAAAGAAATTATATTATAATGTAAAATGATATATATTGCAAAATATATAACACAAGGTAGACAGCAAATACTACTTTTTACTAAATAGCCTATTTTCTTATCTTTTATAGCAAACACAAAAGCTAAAGACATTAATGTTATTGCTGGTAGACCTATTCCCATTGTTGTAGTTAAGATTCCTGCTAAAATAACCATAATTAATAAAATACAATTTACTAATTTAAAATTATTTTTTACAGCTTTTATAAAAAATAGCCACATTGCTGGAAGAATTATATTTGCTAAAACAGCTTTTCCTTGCCAAATTCTAAAAAGTAAAAATGTAAAATTTGTTCTTTTTGAAAAGTTTCCCCATATATATAATATACATAATAATACTAGGAATATTATTACAGACCTTTCACTCTTTAATAAATCTTTTGCTATTAAGGCATATATTAAATAAACCAAAGGTATTAAAACTATTGGCAATATTGTATGTGCCACTATTGCTGGATGAATATTTATTAAATCAGAAATTAAAGCAGTATAAATTGGAAAAGGACCTATTGCATATCTTTCTGGTATTTCTGTATATTCCTTTCCTGTGGAACCATCATATTTAAACATTGAATTTGTATAAATAGTAGTTGTTGCTGTTCCTACATAAAAAGCATCATCATCATCAATATGTGCATATTTAACTAAAGCCAAAACCTGCAAAGCTACTAAAGCTATTAATAATATTGTTAAAAGCTTTGGTAGTTTTTTTATGTAATTAAGACTTGTAGAAAAAATTTCTTTAAAATTACTTTTGTTTTTATAAAGAGAAATAATTAACAAAATTATTGAAATTACAATATATGTTACAACTAAAGTTTTAAAAGATAGCCCCATCATAATCATTGGTACAGATAACAATTCACAAATTGCAAAATCAAATAAATGTCCTATAACAAAAGCTAATACAATATTATTTTTCTCATCTTTTATAAAGTTTGTAAATAATAAACCTATGCCTGTTGGTATTATAAACATCCAAAACACAAATAGTATTATTTTTATAAATAGCATTATTTACTTCCTTTCTTTACTTCTATTTCTTCTTTATTTATTTTTATGCTATTTGCATGAAGTATTGGTAAAGTTACAAAACAAATAATACAAATAACATCTACAATGCCTATTGAAAACCTACCAATGCTCTCAGACATCATATATATTAAACTAGAGATATTAAATACTATATACATTCTTTTGTACTTATTTTCTAGATTACTTTTAGCAACTATTCTAAAAACATTAGCATATATAAATAATATATATATAAGTTCTATTATACCTCCTGAAATTAAGGCCTCTAAATATGAATTATGGAATTGTGTAAATCTTTTTCCTGAAGCTTTTATTTCACTAATACCTTGAAATCTACCATATCCAAAAAACATTGTTATTAAATTTGTACCTATTAGAGTAAATGCCAAGCTCCAAAGCTTTGTTCTACCAGATAAAGTTTTTAAAGAAGATGGTCGTATATAAGTATTTACGAATTCTGTCAATATTTTATATACTAAATCTGGCTTTAATTTTATTAAAACTAAAGTAATAATTAAAATTGCTATTAAAATAAGCATTGCAATTTCTAACTTATCTAATGGTTTTATTTTGTCTGTTGTAATTAAGAATAGGAACAAAAATATAGCAGATATTAACATTGCTGTTCTAGAAATTCCTATAATTAAATTAAATAAAAACAATACAAAAAATATCTTATATCTCAATTTCTTATCTTTAAGCATTATTAGTGTGTCTATTGCTATTCCTAAATATAGGAAAAATGCAAATTGATTTCTATTTCCAAAAAAACTCTTAAATACTTGAAAATTTTTTCTAAGCTCTCCTTTAAAAACAGAGTTTATTAATTCTTGTGAATAAAAAATCATATTAAATAAACAAGCTATTACAATTAAATATATAATACCCTTTACTAAAAACCATATTTTATCTTCTTTTATCTTTATATCTAGCATTAATATATAAAAACTTGCAATAGTTGTAAATTTACAAGCGATATCTAAAATATCCATAATTCCTGCAGTATTGTAAAGATACAAGCTTAAAATCTTTATAATACAATTTACAAATGATATTGCTATTAAAATTACTAAATTAATTTTTATTTTTTTAGTAAGTTTTATATTATTAAATAAAATGGCTAATAATAATATGCATTGAATTATAAAAGCTATAATTATTGATATTGTACTTGCGCTACAAGATTTTTTTGTTATAGCATTTGGAATTGCTAAAGGTAATAAATTTATTATTATTACTATAAATAAAATTATTGGTAAATTGTTTATATTAATCTTTTGATTTATCTTTTTTAACATCTTTTTTCTCCACTACTTTTGATTGTATTAATAAAATAATAAATAAAATCCATAAAATAATTCTAGAAATTATATTTGCTACTGTAAATCCTATTAGACCATTTGTTTTGCTTAAAAAGTATCCTGTCGCTATAAAGATTGCAAAATATATTATATATGAATACAGTATTTTCTTTGTATTAGTAAATTTTAACAAAACAGATTTCATTAATGTTGATGCTGTTGCAAATCCAGAAGAAATAGCTATTGGTATAATAAGTATTAGGCTATCTTTTAAATATTGGCTATATAAAATTTTTAAAGCTATATATGTAAGAGGTATTGATATAATTGTTACTCCTAATATAATTGGTATATTTGCTAGTATTGTTAGCTTTATAATTTTATTTTGATTATCTCCGTTTTTCTACATTCGAAACCCAAGACAGAATAACACTTGCCATTGGATTTGTAATTAAACTGGTAATCTTCGACATAGAGTTTACAGCATAATAAATTGCAACAGAGGTTGCTCCAAGCATTGGATAAATTAAAAATTTATCAAAATAATTCATTAAATTGGTAAGTGCAGATAAAATACCGAGTTGTGTAAAACTTTTTAATGTATTTTTCATTTCTTTTGTCTTAGCTAATTTCATATCTATTAAGTCACTATTTTTTAAAGCATAAAACAGTGAAATTAACTCTGGGATTAACATTATTAAATAAATATTTTTGTAGAAACTAAATATAATTAAACTTAAAACAATTCCAACAAAGTAAAAAATGTTTTGCATAATTACTTTATTAAATTGCTTTTTTAATCTATAAAAACACGTTGCATATAATCTAATATTTGCCATTAAGATAGTTAAAATTAGTATAATACTACCGGACAAAAGAATATTTTAAATATATAAAAATCGGTATTAATATAATTGTTATAATTGGAGATAAAAATACTAAAATTCTTGAAAAATCACCTTTAATTTTTTTATCTCTATATTCACTATCTCTTATCAGACGTACATTTCCAAGTTCTCCACCAGTTACATTACAAATAACATTTAAAACAGATATGTACATTACTATACTAGTGTAAACTTCATCTGTTACTACTTTTGCTAAAAAAGGTAATAATAAGATTTGTTGTGCTACAATATAAATTCCAAAACCAATCATATTAAGTAACATATCTGATGCAAAAGTTTTATATTTAGTTATAATTTTCTTAATAAAATTCATAATATTTCCTTATAATAATATTAACTAACATCTTTAGCTATCTAGTACATTTAAAATTTTTTTATAAGTAGTTTTTCTATCAAATTTTTCTTCTGCTAGTTTCCTATTATTTTTTCCTATTTTTTTTCTCAAATTTTCATCTCTATATAAAATTTCTAATTTATTTGCTAATTCTTCTATATTACCGTTTTCACAATTATACCCTATATTATAATTTTCGACAAGCTTTCTATATTCTTCTGATTCTTGAGTATTTAGTACAGGAAGTCCTGCTGCTGCATAATCTCCTACTTTGTTTATTATACTACCAGCAGATCCATGTTTTATTGGATTGACAGCAATATCACAAGAACATAACTTTCCTACCATTTCTGGATATTCAAGTTTACCTGTAAATTCACAGTTAATATTTTTTTCTTTTGCATAATTTTCAAATTCACTTTGTAATGGACCACTTCCCATTACCTCAAATTTAATATTTTCAATACCTTTCTCTTTAAGTAAAGAAATTGCATCTATAACACATTTAATATCATAACTATGTCCTAAAGTGCCAATATAGGCTATTCTGACTAAATCATCAAAGTGTTTTAATTCATTATCTTTTTTACATTTATCAAAATAATCTAAATCTGTTCCTAAAAAAACACTTATTTTGTTTTTTGCCTTTTTATTTACTTCTAGAGCTCTATTTAGATAAGTTTCTGATACTGCAATAACGTCATCTGCTCTACTATATATATAATCTGCTGATTTTTTCATAGGATAAAAAATTAAATTACTTATAATAGGTAAATTAAATACCATTTTAAAAGCTTCTGGCCATAAATCTTGTATATCTACAATAAATCTAATGTTATTTTTTTCTGCAAATTTAGCAACTGTTTTTGCTACATCTAAAGATGGGACTGCACAATATATAATATCTGGTCTTTCAATGGTTTTTAAATATTTTTTCAAATTCTTTGCAAAAACACGATGGCTATAAAATCTCTTTAAGGATATATTTTTTTTATAACCAGGTTCAGATAACATTTTAAACTTATAATTAATATTTTTCTCATTATTTTGGTCAAAAACTCTATGTTTTTTGTCTCTATGTGAAAAATTTGTTGTAATTAACTCTACTTTATAATTTGCATCTGCTAATAAACTTGATAGATATCTAAATCTTCCATTTGACTTTTCTCCTGGCATAGATACATACTGTGTAATTATAGCTATATTTTTCATTATATTTCTCCATTATTTAATATTTTTTAAATATCTAATTAATTTCATTCTTGCTAATATAAAATAATCTTTTAATTTATTTATAAAACTATTTTTTTCATTATACCAAATTGGTACTAATGTTCTTTTAGCTCTTTTTTCTTTAAAATATTTTTTATATTTCCTCTCCTCCATATCTCTAAATGGAGAATATCTGTTAATTAAATCACCAGAATCAAAGTCTTCGTCTTTAATTATTCTTATATCTTTTTCTGAATTTTCTATCCAATAACATTTGGCTTTATTCTCTTCAAAATCTAATTCTAAAGCTAATGTTAATTTACTTTCTTTTGGATAAATTAGCTTTTTATTTAAAAATTTATTGCTAGGTATATAAAAATTTCCAAAACCATATACTGCAATAGAATTATTTATTTTTTCTGCTCCATTTACTAAATGAGAATGTCCACCTAAAATTAAATTTGCTCCATTTTGGGCTAATTTAGTAGCAATTACTCTATGAGCCGGGAAAGGTAATTTTTCAAAATCAAAATTCCAATGCAAATATGTTATAATATATGAGTTTGGATGCTCTTGCTTGTATCTTTTTACTTGATTTATAAATTTCTCGTAATCTACATCATTTATATATATATCTTTAGATTTATTATATATAATTTCACTCATAACATTCCAGCAATGAGTAAATACAACTATTTCTTTACTTCCATCTTTAAATATATAAGGTTTACTACTTTCCTCTTCTATTCTACTTGCTCCTGCAAATCCTATATTTTTTTCATTAAGTTTTTCTATTGTATAATCAAAGACTTCTGGTATATCTTTTATGTGATTATTTGCCAAAGAGAAAATTGTTTTTTTTGTCTCTTTAAATATTTCTAAAACTTCTATATTGTTAAATAAAGCATTGTTGTATTTTTCTAATGCATCTTTTTTATCTACTAATAATCCTTCTAGATTAGCTATAATAACTTTATCTTTAAATAAATTAATTAAATTTCTTAGTTTTATAACATCTTCTTTTTCAGGACAAGCTAAATCTCCTAAAATTAGTAATTTCACATAGATTCTCCTTTTAATTATTTTTTGTATATAAGTTTTCTATATATTTTCTTTTGCCAGAACTTAATACTGGTATTTCATTTGTATATTCAATTTTAATATTAGCATCATCACCTAAAATTTTTTTAAAGGTATTAATTATTTTTTCTTCATCACAAAAATTTTCTGTTACATTAAGTAAAATGGTATAATCTTTTTTACCTTTTTGTGTAAATTTAAATTGTATTATATTTTTAGATTCCCACATAGTATTTGTAATATAATGTGGCGATAGAATTTCTCCTTTTGTATTATATATCAAATCGACTTTTCTACCAAATATTTTGGAAATAACTTTTGTATTAGTTCCACACTTTGCTTTTGATACTATTGCTAAATCACCTGTATCATATCTTATCATTGGCAAAGCATAATTATATAAGTCAGTAATTACTATTCTAGCAACTTCTCCCTCTTTTGCTGGAATATCCTCATCTAATTTTAGAAATTCAAAATAATAATCTGCTACATTTAAATGAAATTCATTATGCTCAGTTAAACATTCTTGTCCTAATATTCCATTTTCTTCGTTTGCATATCTAGAAACAATATTACATCCAAAGACTTTTTGTAAGCGTTCTCTAGTAGTATCTTGCAATAATTCTGATCCACTTATTATTGATTTTACAGAAAAATCTTTTGGAGTGCAATTTTTTTCCTCTAAATATTTTGAAAGCTTGTCTAATGTAGAAGCATAGGATAGTATATTGCTTAATTTTTTTTCATTTTTTAAAATCTGTTCTATTTCCTTCATTTTTTCTGTATCTAAATTAGATATATCTTCTGGAATCATATTTTGCAAAAATTTCTTTAATTTGCTCTTTCTTATACTCTTTACCCAAACTCGTAAAAACATTTGCTTTTCTCCAAAAGTATATCCACATTGCTTTCCAAAAAATAAAACAGCAGCAATTACTCTATTTCTTTTTCTTTTATCTTGAACAACTGTAAATGGTGTGCCGGTTGAACCACTTGTTGACATTTTATGTAATTTTTGTCCTGTATAGGTATTAGATAAAATATCATCATAGTTATCTATAATTTTTTTCTTATTCATAACAGGAAAGTTTTTTATTGAAGTATAATCAAAATTTTTATAGTAATTAGTTGTTTCTTTAGCATGTTTTAATAAATTATTTATATCATCATCAATATCTTTGTTTCCATCTATAAAGCAGTCTTGTATATCTTTATATGCTTTTCGTATATTTCCACCTTTTAAAAAATCTTGAAACCAAAATAAATACCATCTAAAATTCATATCTAAACCTTTCTATATGCTGGAAAAAATTCCTCTTTTGTAGAAATATTTTTTTCCTCACACATTCTATTATAAATATTTTCATTCCATATCTTTTTTCCGATATAAAAATCTGTTTGTTCTAATTTAGCAAAATTTCTTTTAAATAAATATAGAGTATCTTCTTCTGAATTAGAGCGTCCCCCACCATGATGTATAATCTCATAATTATGCTCTTTTCCCCATAAAGTTACTGCGTATCTTAGAATGTAGGCTGGAGACAAATACAAATATTCTGTAAGAGTTCCAGATAAATGTATATGAATGGTTTTATTATACACAAAATATAGTCCTGCCGCAATTGTTTTTTCTTCAAATATTGCCTCAACTAAAATTACATTTTCTTTAAAATATTTTAATACATTTGCAAAATATTCATCATCAAAATAATAGTAATCAGTTGCTTTATTTCTGTCCATAGTTGAATAGTAAATTTCTTTAAAAGCACCTATACTATCTGGCTTTTCTGTAACTTTAAAAGTAATTCCTTTATTTAGAGCTTGTCTAATATTTTTTCTGCAACTTTTACTAAATTGAGATTGAATAGGATCTTCATAATCTTTTAAATTAGTTACTAAAGTTTTTCTCATATATATTGGTGAATAAATTTTTTCAAAATCTAGAGCATTTTGAACTATTGGATGAAAACGTATAAACTCACTTACTATATTATTTTCCTCACAATATTTACTAAATTTTTCTTCATATATATTAAGTAATTTTTCTTTGTCTGAAAAATTATGAATAATTGGTCCACCATATCCATATGGAGTAACTATGTCATAATATTTTTTTCCATCTATGTTAATTGGAATTTCTCTCTTTAGAAATAAATTTGTTATTTTTCCATATTCGTTTTCTAAAGTAAATTCATAAGCTTGTCCTTTTTCAATTTTCTCATATAATTTAGCATAATTTTTTTCAAAATATATATCTTGTATTTTACTCACTTTTTAATCCTCTTTCAAATATTTTAAAATTATTTTAATATATTCTTCTATTTGTTCTTTTGAATATCTTTGATCACATACTAAGGATAATTCTCTAGTATATATATTATTTAAATTATTATCTATAGGCCAATGTATTGGACAATAAATTTGTTTTTTTATTAGTTCTTGTCTTAGCTCATCTCTTAATTCCTGTTTTAAAATTATAGGTACAAAAATTAAACAGTCTTCTTCTTTTTGTTCATTTACTAAAAAACTTAATTTTTTAGTATTTTTTAATTTGCTATATATTATTTCTGAATTTGCTTTTCTAGATTTTTTTATTTTCTCAATATCTAAATTAAATAAAATCTCTTTTGATTTAGAATCCATAGCATAATTTTCATATTTTTCTTCTAAAAGTCTCTTAGCCATTTTATACTCATTCAAATACTCTTCTTTTAAAGAATTGTCCTTGCAGTTATTTTCAATATATTTTTTCTTATTTTCCATGGCTAATATTCTTTGGTTTAATAGCTCTGAATTTTCAGAAAGTTCTTTATCTAATTCAAACTTACCATGTAGTTTTGCAGCAAAAGCTCCTGTCAAAATTGGAAACCATTTTCTTAAACTTGCAAAAATATAATCTGTCCCCTCTGAAAAAATCTTTTTACTAAGTAAGCTATGAGTTACATCCTCTATAACAAGGCTACCTTTTTCCTTAAATGCTTGTACATATTCTTCCATATTTGTAGAAGTATATCCAAAATAGTTCATAGCAAAAAATATATCACATTTATAGTTTGTATCTATATTATATTTTAAATTTCCATCAAAATCTACTTCGTAAAATTTAATATTTAAATTTCTTTTCCTAAAAGGAATTAACATAGATTCACAGCAATAAGATGGAAAATATACATTTTTTATAGTTCTTGTATTTTCAATATCTTGCAAGATATAATCTATAGCCGTTCTACCAGACATTAAAAACTCCATATCTTCTCCAAATTTCCAAAAGTCCTTAGAACTATTTTTAATAAGATTATCCTCTAGCCAAAATTCGCTTCCAATTTCCATTTTATAATAGAATTCCTTTCTAGAATTTTAATTCTGATTTATAAAATATACATCATATTCTTTTTCTAAGTGATATCCCAATTTTTCGGCAAGTCCTACTGAATTTAAGTTTGCTGCATCCCAGCTAGGATACAAACCTTTTTCTAAACAATTTAATATTAATTTAGCAGATATTGCTGTACCAATTCCCTTTCTTCTATGCTCATCACTTACTTTTATATTTATTTCAATTCCATCGTTATATATTATATTAGAAGTAGCAACTCCTACAATTACATCATCTTTTAGAGCACATACTCCTATTCCTTTGTTCTTATAATCGTCTGTCATATTTAAATTAGTTACATAAGAATCTGTAGCTTGAATTTTATTATATAATTCTCCATCTATTTCTTTTATAGTATAATTTTTATCTAAAGAATTAACATATTTTTTTAATTTTTCTCTGTCAAAAATATCTCCTTCTTTTTTTATTGAATATCTTTTTCCTTTTTTAAAATTATTAGCATATACTTTTTCTACTAATTTCTTCCAATTGTCTCCTGGTACAATACATTTGCAAGTATTTGGTAAATTTTTAATTGCCATTTCAGCTTTCTGAGAAGTTTCATCTCCATTTATAAAACAATATGCTCTTATTAGCAAATAAGCAAAGTTTGGTTTTTCTTTATCAGCTACATAGGCTTCACCCATTAGATCTTGCAAAACTGATTTTCCCATATTAAATCTAGTATCTGTAAAAAATTTAGATATTCTGTCTAATTCTTCTTTTTTTTCCAATTTAATCATATTTTGTTTTCCTCTATATTTATCAAAATCTATAGTTTTTCCAGTTCCCCTAACACTAATATCTTCCTTCTTAAAAACTTTTAAAAAGGTTTTTAGAAAAATTTTTAAATCATTTATAAAGCTAATATTATTTACATATTGTAAATCATAAGCAAATCTTTCTTCCCAATTTAGATTATTTCTTCCATTTATTTGTGCTAAACCTGTTAAGCCTGGTCTTACATCATGTCTATGTTTTTCTTTCTCGTTATAATATGGTAGATATGATACCGCAAGTGGTCTTGGACCTATTAAACTCATTTCGCCTTTTAGAATATTAATTAATTCTGGCAATTCATCCAGGCTTGTACTTCTTAAGATTTTTCCAAATTTAGTTAGCCTTTTGCTATCTGGTAACAAATTTCCATCTTTATCTTTTTCATCTGTCATAGTTCTAAATTTATATAAAGTAAATATCTTTTCATTTTTTCCAGGTCTTTTTTGTTTAAAAATTATTGGCTTTCCAAGCTTTAATCTAACTAAAATAGCAACAATTAAAAAAATTGGCGATAATATAATTATTGCTATTAAACTAATAAAAAAGTCCAGAAACCTTTTTATATATTTTTCGTACATAAAATTCTCCTAAATCAAATTTATATACTAGAAAACTAAAAGTAATCTAGTATATAAATCTATAAAATATCTATTTAAATAAATTCTTTATTATTGAAATAATTCTATCCATCTCTTCTTTTGTTAGTTTTGTGTCTGAAGGTAGGCAAACGCCTCTATTAAATACATCTTCTGAAATAGATTTTTCTCCCTCTTTAGCTGTACTTATAAAATCATATTTTTTAAATACTGGTTGAAGATGCATTGGTTTCCAAACTGGTCTTGACTCAATATTTTCATTTTCTAAAGCAATCATTATATCTAAAGGTTTAACTTTGCTATCTTCCTTTATTGTAATAACAGATAACCAATGATTTGGAACAGTATTTTCTGGAATTTCCTTCATTTCTATATCTTTAATATCTTTAAATGCTTCTTTATAAGTATTGTATATTTCTGTTTTCTTTTCAATTCTACTATTTAAAACTTTTAATTGACCTCTTCCAATTCCTGCTAAAATATTGCTCATTCTATAATTATAGCCTATTTCTGTGTGTTCATAATGACGAGCCTTATCTCTTGCTTGAGTTGACCAAAATCTAACTTTTTTTATTCTTTCTTCATCATCAGATACTAGCATTCCTCCACCACTAGTAGTAATTATCTTATTTCCATTAAATGAAAATACACCATATTTTCCAAAAGTTCCTGTTTGTTTTCCTTTATATGTTGCACCTAAACTCTCTGCTGCATCCTCTATTAAAGTTACATTATATTTTTCACAGATTTTAACAATTTTATCCATATTTGCAGGAGTTCCATATAGATTAACTACTATTACAGCCTTTGGATTAGGATATTTTTCGAAAGCTTTTTCTAGTGCCTCTGGAGACATATTCCAACTTTCTTTTTCACTCTCAATAAATACTGGAGTAGCTCCTTCATATATAATAGGATTTGCTGATGCAGAAAATGTAAGTGATTGGCAAAATACTACATCTCCTTTGCTAACTCCAGTAGCTTTTAATGCCATATGAATTGCTGCTGTTCCAGAAGACAAAGCTGCTGCATGTTTTGCTCCAACATATCTTGCTAGTTCTTCTTCAAATTTATTTACATTTTCTCCAAGTGGTGCTATCCAATTTGTATCAAAAGCCTCTTTTATAAAATTTTTTTCATACTCTTCGTCAGACATATGTGGTGAAGATAAATAGATTTTACTCATAATTTTTTACCTCTTTTCTTTATTTTTCTTTATTTATTAAATCTGGTTCTTTAAAAGTAGGAACAACTTCCTTAATAACATTTTTTATATCTACATATTCAACATCTTCTTTTTCAATAATGGCATTTAGCTTATTTAACTTAGTTTTTATTTCTTTTGTTGTTATATCTAAAGGCTCTGCAATAAATATTTTATCATGGCTAGTTTTGTCTAGTCCTTCTTCATTCATTAAAACCTCTTCATATAACTTTTCTCCAGGTCTTAGTCCTGTTACCTCAATTTTTATATCTTTGTTTGGAACTAAACCAGATAGTCTAATTAAACTTGTAGCCAAATCGTAAATTTTTACAGGTTTTCCCATATCTAAAACAAAGATTTCTCCTCCTTTTGCATAAGTCATAGCTTGAAGAACTAAACCTACTGCCTCTGGAATAGTCATAAAAAATCTTGTTATATCTTTATGAGTTACAGTTACTGGACCACCTTTTAATATTTGTTTTTTAAATAAAGGAACTACAGAACCATTGCTACCTAATACATTTCCAAATCTAACTGCTGCATATTCTGTTTTGCTTTCTTTATTCTTAGCTTGTACCATCATTTCGCACATTCTCTTTGTAGCTCCCATTATATTAGTTGGATTAACTGCTTTATCTGTTGATATTAGAATAAATTTTTTAACTTTATATTTATCACAAGCATTAATAACATTGTATGTGCCAAAAACATTATTTTTTATTGCTTCTTGTGGACTATGCTCCATTAAAGGAACATGTTTATGTGCTGCTGCATGGAATACTAAAAAAGGTTTGTATTTAGCAAAAATTTCATTTAAACGCTTTTTATCACGAATACTTGCTATTATTGCATCTATTTTTGCTTCTGGATATTTATCTTTTAATTCAAGTTCTATATCATATAGGCTATTTTCATAAATGTCTAGCATTACTAGTCTTTCAGGATTATAACTCATAATTTGTCTACAAAGTTCAGAGCCAATTGAACCTCCTCCACCAGTAACA
This sequence comes from uncultured Clostridia bacterium, assembly GCA_944393295.1. Next base: position 14,024 of record CALXZR010000039.1, on the reverse strand, counting down.
AGTATCGTATTTCCTTTTATTAAATTTTCAATGTTCTTATTATCCAGTTTTATTGGCTCTCTACCTAATACATCTTCAATTTCAATATCTCTTAAATTATTCATTAAATTTTCGTTTTTATTTCTAATTAAATTTTCTAGTCCTGGTAAAATTCTTACTTTAGCTTGAGTATTTTGACAAATATTTAAAATTTGTTTTCTATTTTCATTATCAATCTTTGCAATAGAAAAGAAAATTAAATTAACATCATTCTTTTCACAAATTCTTACAATATCATTTCTATTTCCTAAAACAGGAACTCCAGATATTGTTTGTTTTAATTTATTTGGATTATCGTCTATAATGCCAACTATATTATAAGATTCTCTCATTGTATCTTTAATTGTTTTTATAATTTCATTACTGGCACTACCTGCACCAATTATTAATAAATTATTTTTTAGTTCTGAATTTACTTCATCTATATGATTTTTTCTAAAGATTTCTGATGAAGCAATAAATTTTATTGCCAATCTATATGCTATCATCATCATTGATATAAATAAACCTGCTAATATATTTAATTTTGTAGCTGAAATTATTATTCCAGTAAAATATTGCAGTGGTCTTCTAATTAAAGATATTATACAAGCTGAAATGAAACACAATAATATATAGAATAAATAATCCCTACCATTTTCATAGCGAGTTATTTTTCTATATACCTTTGATATATGAAGAACTATTTGATATACAATAATTGAAATTAATAATGAGTTAACTAATCTAGTGATATAATAATCTGTAAAATTCATTGTTTCTGCAATAAATACAGTTCCTAAATAATAAGATATAATAATGATAAAAATATCTATTATTGACAAAATAAGAGTTCTTTTTCCTGTAATATGTCTTTTTATTTTTTCTATCTTATCCACTTTATTTTCCCCCAAGGTTTTGTATAATTTTGCTTTTTACATTCTATCATTATAAATTATATTTTTCAACAAATTATTATAAAATATTTGCAAATAAAAAAACAAGAATAAAAAAGTTCCAAGATTAAACTTGAAACTTTTAATTCATAACTATCTAAATAAAACATTATTTTAATTTACTTTCTACAACAGAATGATCACTATCATCACTATCGTCCTTTGTTACAATAAATCCTGTTGAGATAGGTCTTGTTTTATGTGCTCCTGTACTATCTATTGGATCATTTACTATTGTGTTATTTACTACTAATACACTTGATGTACCACCATCTAAATTTGCAGCATTATATGCTCCATAATTTTCCATAATTTTAATCAAATCATCCATGTCGGCACCTGGTTTGCTAGCAGTTCTTCCATCCACAACTAAAAATAATACAATTCCATCTTTTCTTTGTCCAATTGCTGTTCTTGGTGCTGTACCCCAACCACCGTTACCTAATACTTCTGATGATTTACCATTTACAATTAAAAATGGTCCAAAAGTAACAGCATCACGGATTTTCATTTCCTTAGCTTCTGTAACAGTCATTTTTCCTAATACAAATTTATCATCTTCTGTAAATCCAATTAAACCACCAGAGCCTTTGTAAGAAGCAGTTGTTACATATTTTCCATTAGTAACTGTAATTCCAAGAGGTGAACCTCCTGTACTATTGAAGTTTGGATCGTTAAATCCTCCACCATTTATAGCAATTAAGGCATCATTATTTTCTGCCATTGTTGTTAAATATTGACCAGAAGAACCCAATTTAGAGGTTACGACAGTTTTTATTCTTGAAGGATCATACACAGCTACTAAATAACCAGAGTATCCTTTTCCAGAAATATTTATTATTTTATAATCATTATTGTTTGGATCTCTTTCCAGAATCTGTCTTTCATATTCATTTTCGTAATTGCCTGAACTATAATTACTTGCATTAGTTGCAATTAATGATGTATCAGTTGTTTCATTTGTTTCAACAACTTTGTTTCTATCTAAAACACTATTTATAACTTCATCATTATAAAACCATGTAGCAAAGTATTGATGAGTCATTGTTGTCATTGCTGTTGTAATAAGCCAATCACGAAATCCATTATATGGTCCATATAAAAGTACTAAAACCGCTATTATTCCTACAATTCCCAATCTAAATAAATATGTAAAAACAATTTTAACTTTATTTGCTGAACTATACTTTTTTGTACCATCATCTTTCTTTGCTCTTCTTGATTTTTTCTTTGAAAATTCTCTTTCCATTCTTAATTCTCTATCTATTGTACTACTTCTCATTTTTTATCCTTTCAATCTTCTGCATAACATTACAAAATTTATTTTACCTGAAATTATTAAATTTGTCTAGTATTTTTATCAAAAAAATAAAAATTGCGACATTTTACCATAACCAAATTAAGTAAACTATATATTAACGTTATGTTACCATAAAAAAATTCCAAGCATCAACTACTTGGAATTTTTCTATATTAAAATTCAAAATCTTTTACTAAACAGTTATCTAAATCTTTAATAATTTGCTCTTTGTCCATTTTTTGTCCTATAAATACTAACTTTATCATTCTGTCTCCATATTTTTCATCCCAATCTTTTAATATTTCTGGACTTTCTTTTATTATTTGTTTTTTTTCTTCTTCCGGTGCTGTAGCTACCCACAAACCAGCATCTGAAGCTTGAATTTGCTTTCCAGCTTGTTCTAATACATAAGAAGCTTCATTTTCATCAGAAAACCATACAATTCCTTTTGAACGAATAATATTTTTTGGAAATTTATTGTTTAAATATTCTTCTAATTTTTGTCTATCGAAAGGATCTCTACGATAATATACAAAGGTGCTTATTCCATATTCTTCAGCTTCTCCTTCTCCATGATGATGGTGATGATGTCCATTTTTATGTTCTTCATGATGCTCATGTCCATCTTCCTCATGACTACCATGTTCATGTTCTTTATGGTGTTCCTCTTTAACATGTTCGTCTTCTACATCTTTTTGTATTTCTTGAATCCAACCGGCTGACTCTGCTGCAGTATTAAAATCAAAAGAATGTGTATCTATTATATCTTTTACATCAACTTTTCCATAATTTGTTTCTATTAATTTTGCTGTAGGTTGAAGTGCTCTAATAACCGCTTTCACTCTATTTAATTCATCTTCACTTAATTCATTTACTTTATTTAATATAATGGTATTGCAAAATTCTATTTGTTGTATTAGTAAATTTTCTATATCTTCTTCGTCAAAATCTTTCTTTACTAAATCATCTCCACAACCAAATTCAGTAGCTAATCTATAGCTATCAACTACAGTTACAACATTGTCTAATCTACAAATCTTTGGCAATCCATACTGCTCTGATTGTTCAGATAAAACTGTCAATGTTTGTGCAATGGGAATAGGTTCGCAAATTCCACTTGCTTCAATTAAAATATAATCAAATTTTCTTGTTTTTATTAATTCAACAATCTGCTTCATTAAATCTACTTTTAATGTACAGCAAATGCAACCATTTGAAAGTGGTACTAAATCAGCATCTTTTTCATTTACAATACCACCCTTTGCAATTAATTCTGCATCAATGTTTACTTCTCCAATATCATTTACAATAACAGCTACTTTGTAGCCTTCTTGATTATTTAAAACATGGTTAATTAAAGTTGTTTTGCCAGCTCCTAAATAACCTGTAAGTACAGTAATTGGAACTACTTTGTTCATTTTTAATCCTCCTTATTCTTTATTTTTTACAAAAAATCTTTCTTTTAGTTTATTAATAAAAGTATATATATAATCTTCTTTTAATAACATTAAAACAGCAATGTATGTGATTACTCCTAAAATTACTTGTAATATAATTGTAGCAATACCAATATTTACAATAAATTTGCTTAAGTTACATACTATAAACATAATTAAACTTGCAACTAAATATTTATAAGAGTATGTAATTACTTGTTTGAAACTAACTTCTTTTCTTACTACATAGAATTGTATTCCTACTACTACAATTTCTGAAATTACAGTAGCAATTGAAGCTCCAACAGAAGCAAATTTATAAATGAAAATATAATTTAATATAAAGTTAACTATAACTCCTATTACAATAGACACTGTATATTCTTTTTGCCTTTTAGTTGGCAGTAAATATTGAGTTCCTAGTACATTTGCCATTCCCATTAATATTAAAATTGGTGATATTATTTTAATAAGTAATGCTACTTTTTCATAGCCATCTCCAAAAAATATCGGAACAAATGCGTCTGAAACACTTATTAATCCAAATATCATAGGAAAACTCAAGAAAAATACAAAATGAAAAGAATTTTTCATATATGCTTTGATTTGCTTATTATCACCATTTGCAAAAGTATTTGCCATTCTTGGTATCATAACGGTTCCAAGAGAAGTTACAATAGTAAGTAATAATCGTATAACCTTTTGACCTTGTTCATAATAACCTGTTTCAGCTTTATCCTCAATAATATAGCCTATCATTGTTGTATCTAGCATTTTATAAAGTTGATTGGAAATTTGTGGTACAAATAGCAATAAAATCTGAGGAATATGTACCATAATATTTATATTTTTTATATTAATTCCTTTTAAGTATTTTGGTAAATATAACCATAAAGATAAATTTCCAACTAAATCAGCTAAAGAATATATAAAAATATATTTATTTAAATCTCCTGGTTCTTTTACAAATATAAAAATACAACTTACACTTACAACACGAACTAAAATATTTCGTATTACTGTTTTTTTGAATTCCTCTAGTCCTTGAAAAAACCAACTAATATCAAAAGCTGCTGCTATTAATTCTAAAAGTAAAATAGTATAATATTGACTATATTCTCCTTGTCTCATAAAGAAAAAATAATATACAACAATGGAAACCGCCATTGTTATAAATCTAAAAATTATTATTTCTAAAAAGATTTTTTTCCTTTTTTCTTTATTGTCTTGTGCATAAGCAATTTCTCTTTGACCATATAGAGCAACACCCAAAGATCCAAATAAAATAAAATAAGTTGCTACTGAAAAGGTATATCCATATATACCTGTACCTTCTGCACCCAAAACTCTTGCTAAGTATGGTGTTGTAATTATTGGTAATATTAAAGTTAATATTTGGTAACTTAAATTATATATGTAATTTTTTAAAATACTTTTTTTACCCACTTTTTTCTCCTGTAACTATATTATTTTAAGCAAAAAATGCTGAAATTCCTGAAAGCTCAATTAAAATACCTGAACTTACTCCAATTAAATAAAGTAATAATGTTATTTTTAGATTTTCTTTAATATCATCATTTATTTTAAATAGTATTAACAAGCCTACACCAGCTCCTACTAGAAGCCCTGACATCATTGCTCCTAAAGAAATTATTCCATTTATATATAATTCTGTAATAACAACTGAGGCAGCACAATTTGGAATTAGACCAACTATTCCTGCCAAAATTTCTCCAATTATCGGCTTATTTAAAATAAATCCTGCTAAAGCTTCTTCTCCAACATAATGGAAAAGTAAATTTAATAAAAATGAAGTAATATATATAAATATAAATATATTAATAGAATGCTTTAGTGCTGATATAAATATATTTTTTTCATTACAGTGGCAATGTTCATGTTCACATAAATGTGTAATATTTTCCTTTTGTTTTTCCTTTTTTCTAAGTACAAAGTCAACTATAAAACCAGCTACTATTCCTATAAAAGCTTTTAATAATAATATTTTTATAATTGTCCATATAGGCACTTGTTCTGAAATTAGTATCGGTAACATCTCATCTGAAGTTGATAAATAAACCGAAATTAATGTTCCTAAAGTTATAATTCTTCCAACATATAAGTTAGAAGCTGCAACAGAAAAGCCACATTGTGGCAAAATTCCCAAAAGACCACCATATAAAGGTCCTACTTTACCAGATTTTTGTATTAAATCTTTAGTCTTTTGACTCATCTTATGTTCCATATATTCCATTGCTACATAAGCCAAAAATAAAAATGGTAAAATTTTTAAAGCATCTATCGTTGTATCTAATATTACATCTAGCATAAATTCTCCTCCATTTAAAAAATACATTTTTTAGCAAATGTATTTTACTTGAGTGTTTAGTATATCACAATTTCTTTTTTTGTGCAACACTTTATATATTATGTTAATTTGATTTTTAACTATATATATGTTAAAATTAATATGGTAACTGTCAACCTAGCTAGAAAGGAGTGCTTAGATGAAATTTCTGGATATACTAATCCAAAAACGTCGTAAGCGGCAAAATTACAGAATCTTCAAAATAAACACTTCTTCGAGTTCAAAGCCACAAAAAATCAAGATTGTAGTTTCCAAAAAGCGTAATATATCTGAAGAACACTTTAAGGAAATTGCAAAGCTAATTGAAGCTGATTTGGAAAATCAAGATTTTAATTACAAGGATTTAACTCGGTTACAAATTCAGCTTCTGCTAAATATCTTTTCTGAAGAAAAAATTGAGCTCCGAAAAACTAAGTCCGGAGCCCTTGTTATAATACGATAGTGGTGTTTTTTTGAGATTCTGTAATTGGCCCCTCTTGGGGCCTCATATTTTATTTTTCTAAATCTCTTTCTTTTTCTCTTAATTTTGTTTTTTCTGTTCCATCTGATATAGGATTTATTAACCTATCTATCTCATTTATCATATCACTAATATAATTATTTCTAGAAATTGTGTTCTCTTTCTTTATTTCTAAACCAATAACTTTATTCGCTTCTTCAAATTCGTCTTTCTCTATTTTTTCTATAAAAGAAGTTAATTTATTTTTTCTGTTCTCAGGAGAAATTTTCATAAACTGTACTTGATACATCATTGCAAGCATATATCTTGAATCTAAAACTCGATTTCCTTTTGATTTACTAGAGGTTTGAAGTTCATTAAAGCTTTTTATATTATCATATCTTGAAATAAATGTTGTTATTCTCCTATTTCTTATATCTTCTTCTAATTTTTTAGTGTCTATTCCATATTTATTTTTATCATCTGGTGACATATTTAACAAAAATTCTTCTAACATTCTTTCTAAAACTTGAGGAGCTACTTCTCCTAATATTTTTCTAGTAGAATTATCTCCGTTTTTAGAATCAAAAGAATGAGCAACTTCATGAACTAATGAATATAAATCTCTTAAATCACCTTTAAAAGGAACATATATGACCATATCATTTGAATTTTCGTTTGGCATTTCTGTCATTGCTTGAATTCTACGATTTCCATAACCTTTGCTATTTGTATCATATTTAGTTTGATAATATTTTAAATTTTCTTTAAAAGGGTATATCTGTAAATCTACAAATTGTTCATTATTATCCCTTGAGTTACCAGATAAAATACTGTTAGCTTTATATGCTAAACTTGCATCTAATGTTTGGAAAAAATTTTGAGCTAATTCTACCACATGTTTTGAAGTTAGTGTTGTCTCTAGTGGATAATCATAAATTTCTTCTAACTTACTTAATTTATTTTTATATTCTTCTCTTAATGTTTCTATTTTATTATCTAGACCTCTAGATTTCATTGATTCTTCTATTTTCCTTCCAAGTTCAATATCATCTATAGATTCAACTTTTTGTGAATATGAATTATCTGAGTTCTCAGCTAATAATAATTGTCTCTGATTTTTTAAATATTTGAACCTCCTCAAAGCCATTCCTAAAGTATCAAAAAATTTTATAGCTTTAAATTCTCTTATATTCTTTGAAGACTTTGGAAAATCTTGTTCCTCATATACATTTTTAAATTCTTCTTCTGGAACATTACAATTTTCATGTATTTTATTTTTATATATTTGAATTCTTATTTTATATCCATTTTTTTCATATTCTTGAATTTGATTTGCAAATCTTTTCCATAAACCAATTCCAAAAATACTTCTAAATTTTCTACCTGTATTACTTTCAACACTTCTATCCATATAAGACATATCATGCATAGGAGCTTTTAATCCAATTTCATTTTTAGAATTTGGGCTTTTCCCATATTCTTCGAATTCAGCTAAATAATAGTTAAAATTAATTTTTTTATAGTTTTCTAAATCAAATTCTTTTCCTGTCAACTCTAAATAGTTTTTTGTTCCTAAAGGATACTCTAAATTATTACTTTCTAAACAATCTGGTGGCATAGGAATTGTCCCTCCAGCACCACCTATTAATGCTGTATCTACTATTTCAGGATGTAAAAATGCAAATCTTTGAGCAAATATTCCAGATGATGAATATCCATTTAAAAATATCTTATCTGCTAAAGTTATACCCATTTTTTCCAAAGTTTTTTTAGTATCTGAAATCATTTCACATACTTGCATATCTATTCTATAAAATACTGATTCTCTATCTTTTTCCTCAAAACATTCTCTAGATAATTGTTGAAAATATGGTATTCCAGTTTTTACAGCTGGTAAAATTGGCATAATTATTGGTGCCTCTACATTTTTTGCAAATTCAATCTTTCCAAAGTGGTTTTTATTACCTATAACACTATCTATTGCATTATCTATTAAAAATTCTCTATCATCTTCTCTAGAATAATCTATATTTTCTTCAAAAGAATTTCTTTCCCTGTTATTAGTTTCAACTATCAATTTAGTATTATTTTTTATATTTTCTGGAATAGCTAATACATATGGAATTTTAAAATTATCTTTTTCTTCCGGATTTACTAGAAATATTTCAAATTTGCATTTATCTGTTTGTAAATCTCTGATTTTTGCCTTTATACTCATAGTTTTAACCTCTGTACTATTTTAATAAATTTATATTATCATAAAACATTTTTTTATTAAATAGCTTTTATAAAAAAAATCAAGCAAAATTCTATACAACTTGCTTGATTTTACTAATATTAATCAAAACTACCACTCTTTAAGCCATTTAAATCTAAAGTGATAAATTTAAAACCCAATTCTTTTATTTGATTAACTATTTTTTCATTATCTAATATATTTTTAAAATATTCTTTTTCAACCTCTATTCTGGCTATATCATTATGTACTCTAACTCTTAGTTTTGGTATATCTAATTTTTTTATTATCTCTTCTGCTTTTTCTACTCTTGTTAATAGCTCTTCTGTTAAATTCGTATTGTATGGAAATCTTGTAGCTAAACATGAGTTAGAAGGTTTATTCCAATGCTTGATTCCTAAAATCCTACTAAAATTTCTTATATCTTCTTTGCTGAAATTATTTTCTTCTAACGGACTAATAATACCTATTTCCTTAGTTGCTTTATTTCCAGGTCTGTACTCTCTTGTATCATCTGCATTTTTACCATCAGCAACAATATTAAAACCTTTTTCTCTTGCTACTTTTTGTATTTTCTCCATTATAGATTTTTTACAATAATAGCATCTATCTTTATGATTTTCTTTAAATTCTTTTATTTCTAAACAATTGAAAGGAATTTCTTTAAAATTAAATTTATTTTCTTTTAAAAATTCTATTGCTTCATTGTAATCTTTTCTTGACACCATTTGCCCATTAGCTATTAGTGCTAAAACATTTTCTCTTCCTAAAACCTTATTTGCAACAAATAAAAGTAAGCTAGAGTCTATTCCTCCAGAAAAAGCAATTGCAATTTTATTTAGTTTTTTTAAATATTCTTCTAGTGCCAGTTCTTTACTTTCCATTTACATCTCCATTATGTATAGATTTACTAATTGCTAAATTAATTTGACTTGCTATATATGCAGCACCATACCCATTATCGATATTTACAACTGATACACCATTCGCACAGGAATTTAGCATACTTAAAAGTGCTGCAACTCCACCAAAACTTGCACCATAGCCCACAGAAGTAGGAACTGCAATTATTGGAACTTTACTTAATCCTCCTACCACAGATGCTAAAGCACCCTCCATTCCAGCAATTACTATAATGCAATTTGCTTTTTCTAACTTTTCTTTTTGTGATAAAATTCTATGAATTCCGGCAACTCCAACATCATAAATTCTTTCTACATAATTTCCAAAAAACTCAGCTGTTTCTGCTGCCTCTTCTGCTACTGGAATATCAGAAGTTCCAGCAGTACAGATAGCAATATTCCCTACTTTTTCTTTACTTTTCTCTATTTTTAAAATTTTTGATATCTTATTATATTTTATATTTGGTATATCCTTTTTTAATAATTCATACTGTTCTTTAGTTGCTCTTGTTCCTAAAACCTCTCCACTTTCTTTATATATGGTAGTATATATACTAGTTAGGAATTCGTCTGGTTTGTTCTGACAAAATACTACCTCTCCTACTCCTAATCTTTCCTTTCTGTTATGATCTATCTTTGCATAGCCTAAATCTTCGTATTGATTATTTTTTATTTCTTTTTCTGCTTGCTCTAAAGATATATTACCAGCTTTTAATTTTTCTAAAATTTCTTTTATTTCCATATTAAAATTTACTTTCTATTTAAGTCTAAATTATACAATTCTTTTAATGGAATATTTTTTTCATTAGATATGTTTTTTAAGCTTTCATATTCTGGATAAATATAAGTTTCACCATTTTCTGTTACTTTTTTCGCTTTTATTTTTCCATATTTTGTATCTATCTCTATTTCTTCTCTTGAAAGCTCTGTTCTATTTTCATATCTATATCTAATTCCTATTGTTGTAGTTTCTCTAAAAATTATATGTTGCAATTTGTATAAAGCTTCTTTTCTGCAACAAACAGTTAATCTATATGCTGGTCTATTTTTCTTCATAAATATTGGTGTATAGAAAACATCTAAAGCTCCATTTTCAAATAGCTTTTCTTGGCAATATCCTAAAATTTCTGAACTACAATCATCTATATTAGTTTCCATTACCACAATACTTTCTGGTAAACTTTCTGTTTCTCCACAATACACTTTTAAAATATTTGGTATTTTTAAATCTTTAGATCCTGAACCCCAACCAATTTTTTCTATTTTCATTACTGGTAAAGTTGTAAATTCTGTTGCAAGCTCTGCAATAATAGCAGCCCCAGTTGGAGTTACTAATTCTGTATCTACATCTATTTGTCTAAATTTTACTTTAGCTTCTGCAAAAATTTCACTTGTGGCTGGCACTGGAACTGACATAGTTCCATGTGCACATTCTATAAAACCATATCCATCATTTACAATACTAGAAATAATTTTATCTGGGTTTATTTTATTTATTAAAATAGCTGTACCTACAATATCTACTATAGAATCAATTGCACCTACTTCATGAAAGTGTATTTCTTCTAAAGATTTATTGTGAACCTTACTTTCTGCCTTTGCTACTCTTAGAAAAATTCTTTTTGCTAAAACCTTACTTTTTTCATCTATATCACTATTGTCTATTATTTTATATATATCATTTAAATTTCTATGTTCATGATGGTGAGTGTGTTCGTGATGTGAGTGATTATCGTGACTATGTTCCTCATGTCCATGTTTAGAATGAGTGTGCTCGTGGTTATCTTCTAAAATTACATCTACATAAGTACCTGTAATTCCATTTTTTACTTTTTTTGAAATTTCAATTTTATAACCATCTATTTTTAATTTTTTCAATTCTTTTATTAGATAGTTCTCATCTCCTATAATTTCTGTTAATGCTGCAAGTGCCATATTCCCACTTATTCCACTAGAACAATCAAAATATAATGTTTTCAAATTTTTTCCTCTTTTCTATAAATTTTATTGTTTCTACATATCTATATTAATTAATTCATATTCTCTTGAGCCAAAACCAAGCTCAGCTGCAGCTTCTATAGTATGAATTCCATGTCTTGACTCAACTCTTTCTACAAAATGATCTCTTCCTGGATCCTTTGAATTATATACTAAATCTATACATGCTTGATCTATTGCTATAGGATCTGTGCTTGCCAAAATACCAATATCCTTCATACAAGGATCTTCTGCAACAGCACAGCAATCACAATCAACACTGATATTACACATAATATTAATAAATACAATATCGTCTTTAAAATAATTTACTACTGATGAAGCGGCGTCTGCCATTGACTCTAAAAATAAATCTTGTTCTGGTAAATTATCCCATAGTTTTGTCTGATCTAGCTCTTTTCCAGCTGAGTGAATCCAAGTTTTTCCTTCTGAAGAACTACAACCAATTGATAATTGTTTTAAAGCGCCTCCATAGCCTCCCATTGGATGTCCTTTAAAATGAGATAATACTAGCATTGAGTCATAATTTTTTAGATTTTTTCCAACATAATTCTTTTTTAATACTTTACCATTTGGAACTTCTAAAACTAAATCTGGTCCTTCTGCATCCATAATATCAACATTAAAATATTTAGTCCAGTTGTGCTCTTCTATTAATTTTTTGTGTTTGTCTGTAGAATTTCTTTCTCCTTCATAAGCTGTATTACATTCTACAACAGTACCATTAACATGCTCTACTATTTTTCTTACGAATTCAGGTCTTATATAATTTTGATTTCCTTTTTCTCCAGAATGTAGTTTTACTGCAACTCTACCATTTAACTTTCTTCCTAGAGTTTCATACATTTTTACTACACTCTCTGGAGTAATTTCCTTTGTAAAATAAACTTTTGATTTTTCCATAAAATCATCCTTTCTTTATAAACTAAATTTCTTCTGTAAAATCTTTTCTTTTTCCAGACTCAATTTCATCATATAGTTCTATTTTATAATTAAGTCTTTCTAGAGTTTCATTTATATCTTTCTGTTTCTTTAAAAGTTTTTCTTTTTGTTCCTCTAATAAACTTCTTCTAGCTTTTACAGTTGATGGACCTTGTTTGAATAAATTAACATACTCTAATAAAATTTCTATTTCCATTCCTGCATTTCTCATACATTTTATAAACTCTATCCATCTGCAAGAAGTCTCGTCAAAATTTCTAATTCCACTTTCTGTTCTTGGAATAGATGGTATTAGTCCTATTCTTTCGTAATATCTAACTGTATCTTGTGACACATCATATTTTTTGCAAACTTCTGCTATAGTCATATTATATACTCCATTCTTTTATTACTCAATATATATTTTACACCTTATACTAATTTATTGTACTCTTCATCAGTTACTTGTTCGCACCATTCATTTGAAGTATTTTCTCCTGGAACTTCTATTGCTAAATGGCTAAACCAATTATCTTTTTTTGCTCCATGCCAATGTTTTACATTTGCAGGTATTGTAACCACATCACCCGGTTTTAAACTTCTAGCTTCTTTTCCTTCTTCTTGATACCAGCCCTCACCATCAACACAAATTAATATTTGACCACCACCTGCTGTTGCATGATGAATATGCCAATTATTTCTACACTTTGGTTCAAAAGTTACATTTGCAATAAATAATTTTGTTTCATTTGGATTTGTTAATGGCTTCAAATAAGAATTTCCTACAAAGTATTGTGCAAAAGCTGTATTTGGTTCTCCTTGTCCAAAAAATCCTCCATGTTCTTTCTTAGTATCTTCTTCTGCATATACTTCTTTTGCCATATTAAATACTGCCCAAGCATTTGGCCATCCAGCATAAAAAGCTGCATGAGTTATAATCTCAGCCATTTCCTCTTTTGTTATACCATTATTTTTAGCATTTATCAAATGATGTTTTAGAGAGCTATCTGCCATCCCTTTTCCCATAAAAACACATATTGTTACTAAAGATCTATCTCTTAATGAAAGTTTATCTTCTCTTGACCAAACCTCTCCAAATAAAATATCGTCATTTAATTCTGCAAATTTTGGAGCAAATTTTCCTAATTGCTTTCTTCCAGCTGTTTGTTTTTCCATAGTTTTTCTCCTCCTTTATTTTTTATACTTATTATATATCACTTAGAGTTAACTCAAAGTCAATAGTTTTTATAAAAATTTATGTTTAATTTATATTTTTTTACTAAAAAGAAAAAGAGAATATTATTAAATAATAATATTCTCTTCAGACTGTTGACAAAGTATAAAAATATTTTGTTCAGCAGTCTTTTTTCTTTTTCTACTATTTTTAAAATTAATTTTATTTTATAAAAATTTGATTTTAATTGTAGAGTATGGGCTTTATCCCCAT
>CALXZR010000038.1 GCA_944393295.1 uncultured Clostridia bacterium | reverse complement strand
TACAAAATTAATATCAATAGTAGTAGATGTTTATATCTAAAAAACATCTAAAAAATTTCTTTTATAAAAGTCATTTTATCTTTTGTTTATATTTAAATATTTTTACTAAATAATGTTAAAAAAGTGCCTAAATTCAAAGGTTTTAAGTGATACTAAATAATAACAAATAATATCTAAAATTAAATAGCACAGAAAACTGAAAATCCCCGTGTCAGTGGTTCGATTCCACTTCGAGCCACCAACGAATGGTAATACTTAAATTAATTTAAATATTGCCATTTTTTATTGTATAAGAAAAAATGCTATCCTAACAATGTAAAAGGGGGGATGAAAATGGAAAACAATTATCCACCATATACCATTACTGATAAAATGTTAAACTATGTATCAAATATAATGGAAAAAATTGGAGAAGCAAATTATTTTGAAAGTTTAAATAGATTTCCAGAATTAAGAAGAAAGGCAAGAATGGAGTCAATACATTCTTCTTTAGCTATTGAAAATAACCAATTATCATTATTTCAAGTTGAAGCAGTAATAAATGGAAAAACTGTTATTGGGGAACAAAAAGATATTCAAGAAGTTAAGAATGCATATAAAGCCTATGAAGAAATTGATAAAGTAAATCCATATTCTGTAGAAGATTTAAAAAAGATACAAGGAATACTAACTTTTGCTATTGAAAATGATAGTGGAAAATTTAGAAATCATGGCGAAGCTGTTTATGATGGAAATGTTCAAATTTTCATGGCTCCTCCTCACACAATGGTTCCGACACTAATAGATAATTTGTTTAATTGGCTGAATAAAGCTAAAGAAGACGTTAATCCTTTAATTTTATCTTCTATATTCCATTATGAATTTGTATTTATACACCCTTTTTCAGATGGAAATGGGAGAACGGCCAGACTATGGCAAACAGCAATACTTGCACATTGGAAAGATTTATTTAAATATATTCCAATAGAAAGTATAATAAGAAAACATCAAGAAGAATACTATACTGCTATTCAAAATTGTAATAATGCAGGAAATTCAAATGAATTTATTGAGTTTATGCTTAAAGTTATAGATGAAGCTGTAGATGGAATGATTTTAACTTCTAACAAAGAAACTACACAAGAAACTACACAAAGAACTACACAAGAAAAAATAATAAATTTAATTAAGAAAAATCCAAGTATTACACAGGTTGAAATGGCTAAAGCACTTGATTTGACAAGAGATGGTATATCGTACAACATAAAAGCACTAAAAGAAAAAGGCATTATTGAAAGAGTTGGCTCTACAAAGAATGGAATTTGGAAAATAAATGTAGCAGAGCAATGATAGAGGTGATTAATTTGAAGTTAATAGGAATAACTGGAGATTCTGGAGTTGGAAAATCAACATTAGCATTAAGATTAAGCGAAAAATTAAAATGTCCTTTTTTAGATATAGATAAAGTAATATTAAATAGTGAACCTATTGCAAAAGAAGATAGAACTCCTCAAATTTCAAAAATGAAACCAGAATATTTTAAGTTGTTAATTGATAATTTAGAAAATTCAAATAGTGGAATAAGTATATTACTAAATAATATGGTAGAAACTGAAGTAAATATAATATCAAAAGAAAATGATACTATTATTGCTGAATGGATGTTTTTACCTTATTTAAAAATATGGAAAGAGTGCAATACAAAAATTTTGATTAAAGCAGATAAAGAATTAAGAAGAAGTAATGCAATAAATAATAAGCTAATAACAGAAGAACAATATGATGGATGTGTTTCCATAGTTAAAGTAGATTATAGTAAATATGATTATGATTATATTTTTAGCAATAATTATGACAATAAATCTTTAGAAGATATATTAGATAAATTTTAAAACAATAAAAAAAGATATAATGAGAATATGTAGATTAAAAATGTGAAAAGAAAAACAATAATTAAAATTTCAAAATATATTGTCAAAAAAAGTCTAATCTGTTATTCTAATATTAGATTATGAAATTAATGGAGGTAATATCAAATGAATAGAAGAAAAATTATAATCGGTATAGTAGTGTTATTGATTGTAGCTATTTTATTATTTTTTGTATTTAAACAAAATCATGTAGAAACAGAAGGTGATTATACTGGATATCAATTGATACTAACTGCAGAATATGGAGGATATGGATTTGCTGGACAGGATTTAGGAAGTGGAACAAAGAAGAAAATATTTAATATTTCGCAAAATGACATCTTATATGAACCAACTTTTGGAGGGGTATGGTTACTTAATGCTGATATAGAAGAAGATAAGAACGAAAGTAAGCTTCCAAGTATTCCCAAGTATAGTACAATTCTTGAAATTGTGGAATTAGAAGAAAATACAATTAAAATTAAAAATAGAGATATAACTTACGACTTAAAGTATAACCAAGAATTTGATATAAATTCAAATGCTTCTATTTCTGATGGAATAAACTATTCATATAGTATAAAAATAATAAAAAAATAAAACGAAAAGAGGAAAAAATGGTGAAGAAAAAAGTTTCAATTATTTTAATCATTATAACAATAATAAATATTATATGCTTAATATATGGATTTATTGTTGGAGGGTTAGGACACAAGTCATTTAATGTATCATTATCACCTATAATTAGTAATATACCACTTCTTGCTGGAATAGTGTTGTTACTCCAAATATTAAATATAGTATTAATATTTGTTAGATTGAAAAAACAGAAAAAAGTGTTATTTTTTGTAGTTGCTATACTTATTGTAACAGTTTTTATACCTGTCAAAAGAACACATAGTATTAAATATGAATATCCAACTAGTAATAAAAATACTAGTGTATTAACTCCATCAAGTATGGGGTCAACAACGCATATAAATGCTTATGAAAATTTATATGGAATTACATTAAAAAATGATGAAAGAACTTCTTTAGGAATGGAAATATATTAAAAGAGGTGAAAGATAAATGAATAATAAACTTAAAAGTATTTTAAAAATATTTATTATACTTATAATAATATACTTATTTATTAGTTCATTATATATTTTAGTGCATATTGATTTTGAAAAAACTCCACAAACAGTTGGTATGGGATTTAGCGAGTCAAACAATATGGTTAGACTATTTATGGGACTGCCTAAAACATATTCAACTTACCAAGGAGTATCTCCTATATATTTGATTTCAGTAGTAATTAGATTTATAGTAGCAATTGTACTTATCATAGTGAACAAAAAAATTTTTAGTAAAATTAAATAATTATAACCAAAAGAGGCTTCATTTGAGACCTCTTTGTTATTTATCTCTCTAAATCCCATTCTTTTTCAATTTCTTCGTGTTTTATTTGCTTTTCTGGATCAAGAAAAGTATTAGTTTCTTTTTGAAAATCTCTAACTAAATTATCTTCTTCAGCAATATCAAATTTAACACAAATCCAATGTATAAATTTATCAATAGTTTCATAAAATTTATCAATTATTTTGTGTAATTTACTATTTTCTTTTTCTAATTTACGAACTTTATATTTATATTCATACTCTAAATTAGAAGATTTTTCCTGATATTCTTTTTCAAGTTCTCTTCTTCTGTTATCATATTTTAAATCAAGAGTATCATTTTTGTTTTGATATTTGTGTTTTATTTCTTTTACAGTATTGTGTAATTCTTTGTTATCTGCAATGATTTTATCTCTTTCTTTTTGATATTTTACAGCTTCATCAACAACTTTAGCTTGTTTTGATAGTTCTTTATTTAAAGCGAGATTATCTTTATATAATTCTTTAATTAAATCATTTTGAGGTTTTATAATTTTCTCTAATATCTTTTCATCTCTTTTTATTGAAAATTTACTGATGTCATTTATATCTGGAACTTCTGGTAATTCAAGTTTCATTTCTCTTAAGATTTTCTTGGTGTTTTCATAATTTGTAATCTTTTTATATTCTTCAACAGAATAATGTTTTCTTCCAGTATCTTCAACAAACATACCTCTTTCTAAATCAAAACCTTTTGATTTTACATGATTAAAATAGGCATCTTGTAATTTTCTATAACTATCTCGACCTTTCCAAAAATCTCTTGCACATATTTTTTCGATTTCTTTTCCATCTTTATCTTTTGTATGAACAACAGGAACAAACATTAAATGTAAATGAGGAGCTCCTTCATCTAAATGAACAACTGCTGATATTATATTCTTTTCACCTAGATTTTTATAATTGCATATAAATTTATAACATTCATCAAAATATCTTTTTGTTTCTTCTTCTCCAATTTTATTAAAAAAAGCTTGGTCTGATGTAAACACCATTTGACACATTATTATACTATTGCTACGAAGATGACATTGTAAATTATTTTCTTTTAAATATTTATCAAATTCTTTTGTGTATGTTAGTTCGTTTTTCTTAATGT
>CALXZR010000037.1 GCA_944393295.1 uncultured Clostridia bacterium | reverse complement strand
AAATTCAACAAGATTTAAGCCTTAAGAGTTTTGAGGAGGAATAATAATTGAATTTTCAAATTTGTGATAATGTAAAATTAGATAGGAAAAAATTATCTTTTGAAATTTATAATAAGTTAAGATTATTGGGATTTAGAACAAGTCATAATGGAGTAACTTTTATTTATCTTGCAATATTAATAATTATGAGTACTAATAAAGATTTATTAATAATAGAAGATGTTTATTCTACTATTAGTAAACAGCTTGGAAATGTAAATAAATCACAAATAAGACGCTCTATACAATATAGTATTGATAGTAGAAATAAAAGAAAATCTGAAAAAAACTTTGAAAAAGTTTTTGGATATGAATATGATCAAGATATATTTACTAATAAAACTTTCATTGAAGAAATAACATATATTATAAGAAATAAATTTGATAATTAAATAATTATATGTTATAGTATAGAAAAATAATTTATTAAGATAGGTAAGTAGAAATGTTTTTTAGTTTCATATTAGGATTTGTAATAATAAGTGTAATAATAATATTAACAGTTTTAGCATATATAATAATTGATTTCATTAATAAAAAAAAGTTTGAAAAAAGATATAATATAAAGCTAAAATCAGATTTTAAGGTAGAAATAAATGAAATATACAATGATATTAATAGATTTGAATTAAATTTTCCTAAATGGAATTATTCAAATAAAGATGGTTCTAGAAATAAAGTTAGAAATAATAATTATCTAGTATATGATTATTCAGTATTATATTTTGAAGGATTTATTCTAAAAACGAAATCTCCTGTTCAAATGATTGATTTGATAAAAGAATTAAGAAATAAATATGATGAAATTTCTATAGAAAAGAATGAAATAGAAGAGGAAAAATATATAGAATTAATAAGAAAAAAAGATTTAATTAATAAATCTAATGAAATACAAAATATAATTGATGAATTTAAAGACAATCCAACAAAATTTGAAATTTTTTGCGCAGAATTATATAAAAAAATTGGATATGAAGCAGAAGTTACACCAAAAACGAATGATGGTGGCTACGATATTATATTGAATAACGGAATTGAAAAAAGCATTATAGAATGTAAATGTTATTCTCAAAATCATAGTGTTGGTAGACCTATGATACAAAAATTAGTAGGAGCAAACCAAGAGGCTAAAGCAGATAATTTAAAATTTATAACAACAAGTAAATTTTCTAAAGAGGCAATTATATTTGCAAAAGAAACAAATGTAGAATTAATTAATGGGAAAAAATTAATTGAACTAATTAATAAATATTATGAGAAGTGTAATAATATAGTTGTTTCAAGAGAAGAATGGGAGTTGAATTATGAAGATTTAGAAAAATTATATCCACCAGATGTTAATGTATTAGATTATTAATTTTAAATATTAATAATTAATAATAATGTATATAAATAAAATTAAATTTTTATAAATTTAAAAGTAGAGGAAATAAATATGATTTGTAAAGTTTGTAGTAATAATGTAGATAAAATAAATGGTATGGGAGTTTGCGATAAATGTGATGAGATTATAAAAAAAAGAATTATAATTAAAAATAGCCAATTAAATGCCAATGTTAAGAAAAAAATGTTGAATGAAATAGAATATTATTCTTTAAAAGATATACAGGATATAATTGAACTTGATAAAAATAATAAAGAAATAGTGATAAATAAGAAAAATAGTAATATGTTATATGAAACTAATAATGTTTTTGATAAATTTGATGCAAACATTAAATATGATAGATATATATGGATAGATAATAGACATAAGCTATGGTGTCCAAATCCAAAAGTAGGATTTGATGGATTTCTTAAGGAAAGAAAAAATAATATATATTCATTTAGAGATATAGACTATTATGAAGTGCAGGAAAATGAAACTATATTACATTCATCTACTAAAGGGGGGTTAGGAAGTTCAATAGCAGGAGGGCTTCTCTTTGGAGGAGTAGGAGCAATTGTAGGTTCTAACATAGGAAAAAGAAAAACAGTATCTAGGGGAGATAGTACATATATAGTTTTTATTTATTTGAAAAGAAGTGATAATCCTACTATTTCTATAAAATGTGATACTTCGATAGAAACAGCCAAAAGAATTGCTGGATATTTAAATCAAATAATTAATCAAATAAAAGAAGAAAAAAGTCAACAAAAAATTATAGAAGATAGAAAAACAAATAATAATAAAATTTCAATAGCAGATGAAATTTTGAAATATAAGAATCTTTTAGATAGTGGAATTATAACTCAAGAAGAATTTGAAAAATTAAAGAAAAAAATAATAAATACTTAATATAGCATTTTATATAATAAATTTAAATAAGAAATTTATTGAGCAAAAATAACTTAGATTTTTGCACGCAATGTGCACGCAGATACTTACATAAATGTTGCTGAATAGCTTATTAGAAGGCTTTGAACTTTTTCATCTGCACCAGAAGCATATAAATTTTATATTTATATAATGGTATTTTTAAT
This sequence comes from uncultured Clostridia bacterium, assembly GCA_944393295.1. The sequence goes on along the minus strand of CALXZR010000037.1, from coordinate 34,065 downwards.
GAAAAGTGATGAATTTAACCAAATTCATCACTTTTTATTTTTATTCAAAAACACTTGTAAGCTTTGACACTACTGCATTACAGAGTATTCTCATTATTCAATATACATTATTTATTAATTTTTATTTTCTGCACGGAATATGCACGCAGATGCTTATATAAAGCAAGATAAATAGCTTGTTAGAAAGCTTTGAACTTTCCAATTTGCACCAATGGATTAATACTTATCTTTGGTTAACTATATTTACATAAAAATTGAAAAACAATGATAAATATGATATAATTAGACAGAAAAACATCCATGAACATGGTTTGACAACAGTAAGGAGAGGTATCAATGTCGGTATACGAAACAATTCAAGATTTTTTGAAAACAAACAATTATTTACAAGATGAACATATACTTGGAGTTTTATTTTATGGAAGTTATAAACATGGTCTTAATAATCAAAATTCTGATATAGATTTACATATTATTTATGATGATTCAAATCCAGAACATTTAATAAGAGGAAACACTTTTGTTAATAATATACGAATAGAATATTTTGAAAAAACAATAAGTGAGATATACAATAATATTGAAGAAGGATATACAACACAAGACAATGCAACAGAGTCTATAATAGGAAAAGCAGAGATTATATATGAAAAAGATAATAGTATGCAAGATTTGCAAGAATATGTATTAAATAAATTTAAAAATGGGCTTCCTCCTCTCACTGAAAATGAGGCTAAAGAACAAGTATCTATAATTAATAATAGAATGGAAAAATTGAAGAAATATGCAGAAGAAGATAGCTATTTTTTTGAACACTTATATCATTTAACGATTGAAAAAATAAGAAGATTTTATCATAATTTAAATGGTATGCCGAGAATAGAAACATATAAGGGCTTTAAATTATATAGAAATAAACAATATCAAGATATGTTTTCAATTCATAATATTCCAGATCAAAGATTTTTAGAGATGTATTTTGAACTTATTCAAAGTCAAGGGAAAAGTAAAATCGAAATGTTTAAAAGATTAAAAGAATTTTACGATTATACAAAAATAACAGTAGATTTAGAAGAACATAATTATAGAATTCCAATAAAAAATAAAAATGATGAATTAAATATAGCAATTGATAAAGATATAAACTTAGAGGATATTGAAATAGAACACACTCAAATTCCAGAAGAAACATTAAATGCTATAACAAAATTTATGGAAAAAATGAATTATATGGATAATGAACATTTTTTAGGAATTATTGTTTATGGAAGTAGCTTAACTGGTTTTAATACTGAGCTATCAGATATTGATTTACATGTTATTTTTGATAATAGTGATTCTAATAGTATGATTAGAGGCGAAAAATTAGTTGATGGCAAAAAAATAGAATATTTTGAAAAACCAATTGATGATGAATATTTAATGGTGGAAACTGAATTTTTAAATCAAAACAATGCTTCATTATCAATATTAGGAAAAGGAGAAATTGTATTTGCAAGAGATAACTCTTTAATGAATCTTCAAAAATATGTACTACATAGATTTCAAGATGATTTGCCACCATTAAATATTGATGAGGCTAGAGAACAAATATCAATTATGGATAATAAGATACAAAAATTAGAAAATTTACTTAATGAAGATAGCCCATATTTTGATCATTTATATCATATTGTATTGGAAAAAATGAGAAAAATTCATCATCGTATTATTGGAATATCAAAAATTCCAACATCTAAAGTTCATAGAATATATACAGATGAGCCATATAGAAATTCGACTTGCAAAACAAATCCATCACAAGATTTTGTAGAAAACTATTTAAGTTTAGTAATACCAGAAAATAATAAAAAACAAATGTTAGAATCTTTAAAATCTTTTTATATTAAGGTTAAACAGAATATAGAATTAGGAGAAGAATATAGAATACCTATCAAAAGAAAAAAGAAATTAAAAGCATTACAAAGTTTCAATAGAACGGTTTCATCATCTGCAATCGCAAAACTAGATAAAGAAAATGCAACAACTACTACAGATGTAACAGAAGTTGGTCAATTATTTAGTCATTTAAAAAATATAGAAACAGAAATTGGGAGAGATGAAAATGATTGATTATAAGAAAAGATTTGTTGAAATAGATGAGATTATTAAGAATATGCCGAAAGAAGAATTTGATAAAATTCCAAATGATTTAATTAGCATAATAAGAAAAAACAAAGATTCTAATTATGTTTGGAAATATGATAAAAGTAAAAGATTAGTAGACCAAAATCTTTCTAAGGATACTATTGCTATATTGGCATATATGAACACAGAATTTATTTTAGAAAATGAAAAAAGAATGTTAATGAGAAATATTCATTATTTAAATGAAATGAAAAAAGAAGAATTAAAAAAGAAAAGATTTAATCCTGAAGATATATTTAAATCATATAAGAAAAAAGATATTGAATGATAAAGAAAACTATGTAAAACTCTTTTATGATATACAAAATGGTGGGGTGTATTATTGGATTAGTATAGAAAATAATATAAATGGTAGTAAAGAATTGATACAAAAGAAAGTAACAATTTATGAATTACCATAACATTAAGAATATATGATATATAGAAAAAATATAATACTTTTAAACTTTTTAATTATCTATTATCAGTAATGTAAAATTTTTAGAATTCATTGATTTTAAATGAAAAAATGATATAATAATATCATAAATTTATTATGGAGGTAATCGATATGTCTATCGAAAAACAAAAATTAATAGAATCAATAGAAGGTTTACCAGAAGAACTTGTAATTCAATTATTAGATTATATGGAATATATAAAATTTAACTATATAGCAAAAGAGGCTCCAGATAATTTAATTATAAAAGATAAAAAAGATTTAATAAATAAATTAGAAAAAGGAATTGAAAGTACAGAGAATGGCGAAGTTTATTCTCTTGAAGACGTTTATGAGGAAGTGAAAAAAATATAGTAAATCGAGGACTTTATTTATGAAATATATAATAAAATTTTCAAAAGATGCTAGAAATGATTATTTTAATATTATTAGATATATTAAATATAATCTAGTAGAGCCAACTATTGCAGATAAATATGCTAAAATAATAAAAGAAGAAATAAAAACATTAGAATATAATCCACAAAAATTTGCTGTTATAGACTTAGAAGTGAAAAACTATTCTAATATTAGAAAATTACAAATAAAAAATTATATTGCTTTTTATAGAATAAATGAAAATGATAAAATTGTAAATATTGAAAGAATACTATATGGAGCATCTAATTGGAAAGATAAAATATAGAAGTGTAAAGTTATAAAAAATTTTAGAAGAGCTTCTACTACAGACAAACTATTCTTATGTAGTAAAATATAATTTTACTACATAAGAATGTAGCTGAGCGATATTAAATTTTAGCTAATGCTCTTTCATATCCAATTTAATCACAAGGGGAAATGTATTAATTACAATCCTCTTGTGATTTTCTAATAATAAATATTGAAATAAAAAAATATATATGTTTAAATAAAAATATATAAGGTAAAGGGGGAAATTTACTATGAAAAAGAAAATAATTATAGCAATAATAATAGTAATTTTATTAATAATATTATTTTTTGTTATTAGAACTATTAATAATTCAAAAATTTTTAAACAAATAGAAAATGCAATAGCAAATTTTACAGATAGTGGAAATTATTCTTACCAAGTTGTATGTTCAAATGAAATGAAAAATAGTACAAAACAAGTTTATAATAACACTAAAATTAAATTAGAAATAGGAAATGCTGTTTATTATGGAGATATAGAAACAGGTGAAGTATATGCTGTAAATTTAGAAAATAATACATATAATAAATTGAATACATCTAGTTTTCCACAGATATTACCAACAACCTTTATTAATCCACCAGCTTTATTTTCAACATTATTATCAAAGGTAAACGATACTGAAAATAATTATTTATTAATGTTAATAACATCTTCTATATCAAATGATAATTACAATGGAGTAGAGTGTTATAAAATTTCAGTTTTAGGAACAGAAACAGTATGGATAAGCAAAGATACTTTATTACCAGTTAAAAATGAATCAAATAATGAAGAATATATATATTCTTTTGAAGCAAGTAATGTTATGGAAAGTGATGTTATACTTGAAAATATAGAAGAATTGACTGAAGAAACGAATTAAATATAAATATGATGAAATAAAAAATTATACTGTTGATAGTGACAAAATTGATATATATAGACAATAAGTGAAAAAAGAAATTTTAAAAGACAAAAATGTAGCTGTAGATGATGAAAATTAAAAGATAAAATACTATTATGATTTAAATGAAAATAAAAAATATTTAGTAATAGTAGCACCAATATAATTGAAGTTAATGGGGAAGATATGAATAAGAGGAAAATATTAATAGTAACTTTTTTAATCATTATTATATTAGCAATAGTTTTAGTTATAATAGGAATAAATGTATTTTTGTTAAAGAAAGATAAAGTAGTTTTTGGAATATGCACACCAGATGTATTTGCTGAATATTTAGTAAATAACGAAGAAAACTTTGAAAATTACAATATAGAACCTAAAACAATAGAAATAGATGAAGAAATCCTTTTTAAAGATGAAGAAGATATATCTAATATTATTAATTATTTAAAAACAATAAATACAAATTTTAATGAAGAAAATTTTGAAATTAATATTAATAATGAGGAAAAAGTAGAAGATAAAAATATTCGAGTTATAAATTTTGAATATAAAATAGAAAAATTTTATACTAATTGTGGTTATGATGTTGTAATAGAAGATGAAAAGGCTTCTAAAGTTATAGACAGAATGATTTATAAAGATATATCAGAAGATGATTATGAATTAATGAAAAAAATTTCTGAAGAGAAAATTGATATTTTAATAACAGAAGAATATATGCAAGAAGCATTTAAAATAGCAAATTTTAAAAAAGCAAATTTGAAAGATGTAAAACTCTTTTATGATATGCAAAACGGGGCGTGTATTATTGGATTAGTATAGAAAATAATGTAAATGGCAATAAAGAATTGATACAAAAGAAAGTAACAATATATGTATTACCATAAATTAAAAAAAGTGTTATATATGAGTAATATAATCTTAAATTTTGCTATTCAAATATAATAGCATGTTATAATATAAAAAGGGGAAGAATTATGAAAAAAAGAGTTAAATATTTAATTGGAATAGTAGTTATTTTGGCAATATTAATTTTGGTTTATTTTGGATATAAATTTTATATTATTCACAAAATTGAAAAAAATTTAGAAGAACTTCCACTACAGACAAACTATTCTTATGTAGTAAAATATGGAGAAACTACTGTAAATGGCAATACTTTTACGAAGTATAGTTCTTTAAATAATATGAAACTTATAGAAGATAGTACAGGAATTATAGAGGCGCAATTTGGAGAAAATGAAGTTTATACTTTTGACAACAGTACAAAACAATACTTAGAAAATGCAGATAGAAATTCATTAAATGAAAAATTTAATGATAATGTTTTTCAAAATTTTAAATATATTTTTAATTCAGAAGGTGAAGATGAACAAAGTATTAGTTTTCAATTAAATCTAGCTTTAAAAATGAAAATAAAAGTAGAAAATTATAATAATATAGAGTGTTACGCTTTATCTTATAAAACTGAAGATAATTATGTTGTAACAACATACATAGATAAAGAAAATTTATTAAGAATTGCTCAAACTACTACAGATAATAATGAATCTATTGATACAATAAATTATGAATGGGAATTTAATACGCAAGTAGAAGATAATTATAATAAGGAAATTATACTTAGTGGTTATACAGAAATATTTTAAATTTTAGTTCTTTATATAAAAGAATAAAATATTGGAGAATTTTTAATATGAAAAGTAAAAAGGTAAAAGTAACTTTTATAATAATTTTCGTGGTAATAATATTATTATTTGTTTTATATAAATTTTTTAAAATAGAAGAACGAATAGAAAGTGATGCATATATATTTATTTATAATACAAATAATTTTGAACAATATAGTAAACAACCTGAAATAATTATTCCAAACAAAGAAATTAATTTTACAAATAAAGATGATATAGAAAATATTATTATGTATTTAAAAGAGTTAAATGAAAATTTTAATGAGAAAAATTATGAAATAACACTAGAGAATGAAAATATCGAAGATCAAAATGTTCAAGTTGTAAATTTTGAATATAAAATAGAAGAATTTTATACAAATAGCGGTTATAAGGCTGTAATAGAAAATGGTAAAGTTTCTAAGATAGTAGCTCAAATATTTGATATACAAATATCAGAAGAAACGTATAACAAATTAAAAGAAATGTCTAAGAAAAAAGATGAATATTTAAGTGATAGTTTTTATTATAATCAGGCTTTGAAAAAGGCTAATTTAAATAATGCTAAGGTTAAAGAAATGAAGCTATTTTATAATTTAGAAAACGATAATAAATATAAATGGATTATTATTGAGAATGAAATTAATGGCAAAAAAGAGATAATACAAAAATCTATTATGTTTTTAGAACCAATAAAAAGGTAAGATGTCTAATATTTAATCTTTATAAAATAAATAATACGAAACTTTATAAAAATGGTTCAGACTATTTGATAGAAATAAGTAGTCATAGTGTTTTGAATAATAGGTACATAAATATTTAAATAGAAAATAAATAATTATTCTCCTAATATAACAATTGAAACTAGTAAAGAATATATTAATAATAGAGTTTGGCTATATAGTTTTAAAAATATTGAAGAGAAAATATTTTTAAAAGCTTGTTAGGAGGTTATTTTATGCTTGATAAAATAAATACCATTGGAAATACGCCAATGATAAAGATAAAATATGAATATGAGGGAAAAGAAAAAAATATATATGTAAAATTAGAATACTATAATTTAACTGGAAGTATAAAAGATAGAGTAGCATATTACATTATAAAGAAGGCTTATGAAAGAGGTGACCTAATTCAAGGTAGACCAATTATCGAAGCAACAAGTGGAAATACTGGAATTGCTATTGCGGCATTAGGAGCAATATATAAAAATCCAGTTTATATTTTTATGCCAGATTGGTCAAGCAAAGAAAGAATAAATATAATGAAAAGCTATGGAGCAAATGTAACATTGTTTTCAAAAGAGGAGGGTGGATTTATAAGATGTGTAGAAGAGGCTAAGAATATGGCAATTGCTAAGAAAGGTTTTTTAGCTAATCAATTTGCTAACAACGATAATTTTCTTGCTCATTTTGAAACAACAGCTGAAGAAATAATTAAACAACTTCCAGAAAAAGCTTCTGCATTTATTTCAGGAGTGGGCACAGGAGGAACTTTAATGGGAGTTGGGAAAAGACTAAAAAAAGAGTATAAAGATTTTAAAATTATTGCTTTAGAACCAGAAAAAATGGCTTTATTGTCTGGTAAGAAAATAATAGGTCAGCATAAGATAGAAGGTATTGGAGATGATTTTATTCCAGATTTAGTGGATAAAAATGCTATTGATAAAATAATATTAATTAATGATGAAGATGCAATAAATATGTCAAGAATACTTGCAAAAAATTTAGGATTAGGTGTTGGAATATCATCAGGTGCGAATTTTATAGCTAGTGTTCTAGCAAATAATGAGCTAGATGGACCAGTAGTTACAGTATTTGCAGACGATAATAAGAAGTATTTATCAACAGACCTTTCAAAAGATATAGATGAAAATATAGAATTCATATCTAACAAAATAAAATTAAAAAGTTTTTGTGCAGAAAATGTTTAAGTTTCTGAGTGTTAAATAAATATACAACTAAAAATGTTAAAAGAGAGAAAGCATTTATAGAATAATAATCTTGATATAATTAGATAAATATGTTAAAATATACATATTATAAATAATTTAGTTATGTTTTAAAAAGAAACTAAGTAAAATTTTATAGTAACTTTATAGAGAGATAATGTTAGGTGAAAATTATCAGTATATAAAATTTGAATTACAATTCTTAGAGTAACTAGCGTGTAGCTACGAAAAGCTATAAAGAGGCAATATATTTAAATATTGTAAATAAAGGTGGTACCACGAGTCAATTCGTCCTTTAGTGACGGATTGGCTTTTTTGAATTTTAGGGGGTGATGCTATGACCCAGAATTTTATGATGAAAGTAATAATTGATGGGTTCTTCTACGAAAGTTCATATAGTATACGAAAATGTAAAAAATAAAGGAGTGTATATAATATGAATGATAAATTAGAAACAATAAAAAGAAAAGCAGTTCAAATATTTTCTGTAGAAGATTTAAAAAGAAAAATGCAAAGTGAAAAAAAACTAACAATAAAATTAGGAGCAGATCCATCAAGACCAGATTTGCATATAGGACATAGTGTAGTTTTGAGAGTATTAAAAGCTTTTCAAGATATGGGGCATGAAGTTGTGTTTGTAGTTGGTGACTTTACTGGAATGATAGGAGATCCTTCTGGAAAAAATAAAACTAGACCAGCTTTAAGTTTTGAAGAAACAAGAAAATCAGCTGAAACTTATTTTAAACAAGCTACAAAAATTCTAGATAAAGATAAGACAAGAATAGTTTTTAATTCTGAGTGGTTATCTAAAATGAATTTTGAAGAGGTTGTAAAACTATCTAGTAAATATACAGTAGCAAGAATACTAGAAAGAGATGATTTTAAAAATAGATTTGAGAATAATTTACCACTTTCTATGCATGAACTATTATATCCTTTAATACAAGGCTATGATTCAGTTCATTTAAAGGCTGATATAGAAATTGGAGGAACAGACCAGACTTTTAATTTGTTAGTAGGAAGAGATTTGCAAAAAGCTTATGGACAAGATTCTCAAGTTGTAATGACATTTCCATTATTAGTAGGTTTAGATGGAAAAGAAAAAATGAGTAAATCTTTAGATAATTATATCGGACTTGCAGATTCTGCATTTCAAAAATTTGAAAAGAGTATGAAAATACCAGATAATGTTTTAAAACAATATTTTGAGTTAGCAACAGATTTATCAAATAGTGAGATTGATAGAATAATGATGGGAGATATAAGAGAAGCTCATATTATTTTTGCAAAAGAACTAATAAAAATGTATGATGATATAGATGAATTTGAAGAAGTAAAAGAAAAATATATGAGTATTGCAAAAGGAGAAATTCCACAAAATGTTGAGGAAATGAAGATTTTAGAAAAAGAAATAAATATATGTGATTTATTATTAAAAGTTGGTTTTGCATCTTCTAAAAGTGAAGCTAAAAGAATGATTTTAGGTAATGGTATAAAAATTAATGGTGAAAGTATTATAGATATAAATAAAATAGTTAAAATTAATAATGAAATAGTAGTACAATTTGGAAAAAATAGGTTTAAGAAAGTAATAACGGAAAATTAATAAATTTGTATATTGAGCCTTGAAGTTTATGTAAACTTATAGTATAATATAAAAGATTATCATATATATATTTCTATGTTTTACACCTTAGGGTGTGACCTAAAGTAGCCAAAAAATTTTAAAGGAAGAGAAAGGAGATTTTGCAATGCAAAATGACATCAAAGACATCAATGAAATGATAATCTCAGCTACGAGGGAGAAATGCAGCAGATCTAAAAGTATGTGGTTGGTAGACAATATACTGGAAAAGAAAATATCTGTTGAAGACCTCAGCACCAAAGAACTCTGGAGTATTGTGTGGTCTTGTGTAGAGCTTTCAGCACGGGATATCATAAATTCGCCGAATAATTATACAGGGTTTTATAAAAAGGTTCTTAGTGTTTTGAAAAAAAGGGGCGAGCCCATTTTTTGGGGGCAAATAGACAAGTCTTCTTTGATATCCGCTACAATAAATGGAACCACAGAGTTTTATTTTGTTGAAAGAGAGAGGGTTTACTGTTCGTTTTTTTCTGTAGATGCGGATTTATACAGAGGTCTGCCGATACAGTTGAAGCTCGGAGAGTTTTTTGTGGCGAAGTGTATCGAGGGAAAAGATGAATTAAAAGTTGTTAAGATGGTAATTTGCTGGTGGTAATCTCTTACCCCTCGGCTCGCTAGAGTCGGGGGGAGTTTTATTTTATAAGTTAAATTATATAATTAAAAGATGTGATAAAGTATAAAAAAATGAAACTTTTTTATCATTTATTGTTCTATATATATGAAAGTAGGTAAAAATGGAAAAAGATTTAGATAAAAAATTATATAAGGATTATTTAAATGGTGAAAAACAAGCCTTTGAATATCTTTACAGTAAGTATAAAAGTAGAATTGAATATTTCATTTATAATATAGTAAAAGATTATCAAAAAGCAGAAGATTTAGCTCAAGATACCTTTATCTATGTTATGCAAAATAAAATGCAAGAGAATAGTTCTTTTAAATATTACATATATCTTATTGCTAAAAGTAAAGCTTTTAATTATATAAAATTGGAAAAAAGAAGAAATGAAATTAATGAACAATATTTGTTAAAAGACTATGAAAGCGAAGATAAAGATGTATTAGAGATTATAACAAATGAAGAAACTGAAAAAGAGTTATTGAGCAGTATAGAAGAATTGGACGATAAATATAAAAATGCTATATATCTAGTTAATATAGAAGGTTTATCTTATGAAGAGACGTCTAAAATATTAGGAGAAACTCTTCAAAACACTAAAAACTTAGTACACAGAGGAAAAAAGCAATTAAGAAAGAAAATGCTAAAGAAAGGATTTGAGGAAATGAATAGAATAGTAAAAGTAGGTATTATAATTATTTGTATCTCAATAAGTCTAACAGGAATAACTTTTGCCGGTTTTACAATTTATAATACATTTATAAAAAAACAAGATAAAATGGAGACAAGAGGATTATTTGATGACGGCAGAGGATATACAACTTACGAAACAGATTTAATGGCTAACGATATGACTTGGCAAGATGATGTAAGATTATATTATAAAACTATAACGAATTCAGCAGATTATGAAAAATACAAAGAAAGAATATCTACATTTCCAGAAGCCTCTGAAATTAACTTTGAAGAAAATTTTATTGTAGTTATAGCTAATGAAAATTATAGAGAATTTGATGAAATTGATATGGAAATTTCAAATGTTTATGCAGATGAATTTGCAATTAATATTATAATGAAGCAAAAAGAAAACCCAAATATGAATGATACAACAAATGTATGGTATGCTATTGTAGATAATTCACAATTAAAAGATAATGTAAAAATACAAATAGAACATAAAAAATTTAATAATGCTGGTTTTATGAAACTTTCAGAAATTCCTTTAGATTATTCTGTTCAAAATGCAATAGAAGATAGTTGCTTTACTTTAGAAAACAATAAAGTAGTGTCTTCTAATGAAAATGAACTAGATGAGTTTATTAAAAAAACAGAAAATGGAGAAAATAGCTTTATAAGAGTTTATAATAATTTTCAAGGAGAAATTTCTATAACAGATGTCAATTTTGAAAATGGTATATATTATGTTGACGAAATAGTTTTAGGTACTGAAAGAAAGTATCATAATACATATAAAAAGCTAACTAAAGAAGAAAGAAAAAATGGTGATTATAAAGATATTGAATATATTTTTTCAGAAGGAAAAAATCCAAATACTGGACTTCCTTTAGTAATTATTCAAAATTGGCTAGAAGATTATAAAAAAAGCAATAGTTAATTTAGTATTTACAATAAATTCTATTATACGATATAATTATTAATACATAAGTAAATTTTAAAGGAGAAAAAAATGATTGATATTGAATTTGTAAAAGAAGAAAATAAAGCTATTGCTTTAGATGATAATATTGAAATTGGCGAGTGCGTTTTTGAAAATTTAAAGGATACTTGGAATATAATTCATACAGGAGTAGATAGTAAATATCAAGGACAAGGAATTGCAAGAAGATTAGTAGAATGTATTATAGAAAATGCTAAAAAATACAATAAAAAGCTAATTGCAGATTGCTCATATGCAAAAAAAGTAATAGAGAGAAGATAATTATTTGTATAACAAAGTTATTTTTCTATTATTTATTTCTATAAATTTATCTTCTTTTAAATGCTTTAACTCTCTAAACATAGCAGATCTATCGATAGCAAGGTAGTCTGCTAAGTCTTTAAATGAAAAATCTAAATTAATATTTTTTAAACGAGTTTTTTTATGTTCTATTTCAAAAAACTCTAACAACTTTTCGCGAATTTGTTTTTTTTCTAAAATTTTAACCCTTTCGTTCATAGATTTTAATTTATGGTTAATAATGTCAAATAAATTGTTGATAAATATATTAAAATAGTTGTGATTTAAATTTTCTGGATTTATAAGTTTTATATAATCGATAACTAAAACTTGAGTATCTTGTTTTGCGATTATTTGACAATACTCGCTATTTGTAGCTGATATATTAGTACCAAAAACACTATCTTTTGTAAGTATTTCTTTTACAATCTCATTTCCGTTATATTCTATATTTACAATTTGAGCATAACCATCTAAAATAATACCTACGATATTATCATTTTTAATAGTAGGCAAAATTTCTTGATTTTTTTTATATTTATATATATGAACTCCCAATAAATCAAATAATTTATTTATTTGAACTTTTGATAAATCTTCAAAAGGACTTTTCATTTTTTCATCACCTAAAAAGATTTTAACAAAAAATACAAAAAGGTGCAAGTGCAACTTCTATGCTTTATATATTATTGGTATAAATTTTATATAGAATAGAAAAAAAGATGGGGGAACAAAAGAGATGAAAATAGTAAAAAGAGATGGTCATATTGTAGATTATGATCCTGAAAAGATTAGAGTAGCAATAGGAAAAGCAAACGACGAAGTTAGGGGAAAAGAAAAAGTTACTAAAGAAGAAATAAAAGAAATTATAAAATACATAGAAGACTTGAACAAAAAAAGAATTTTAGTAGAAGATATTCAAGACATAATTGAACAAAAACTAATGGAGCTTGGTAGATATGAATTAGCAAAAAAATATATTACATATAGATACACAAGAGAATTAGTAAGAAAAGCAAATACAACAGATAAAACAATAAAAGAATTAATTGAAGGAGAGAACGAATACTGGAATAGTGAAAATTCTAACAAAAATGCAGAAGTAGTAACAACACAGAGAGATTACTTAGCTGGTATAACAAGTACAGATATTACAAGGAGATTTTTATTACCAGAAGATATAGTAGAGGCTCACGACAAAGGAATAATTCATTTTCATGATGCAGATTATTTTGCACAAAATGCTCTTCACAATTGTGAATTAATTAATTTAGATGATATGTTACAAAATGGAACAGTAATTAATGGTGTAATGATAGAAAAGCCACATAGATTTATTACCGCTGCAACAATTGCTACTCAAATAATACTTGCTGTTACCTCATCTAGTTACGGTGGTGCAACAGTTTCTCTTACACATTTAGCACCTTTTGTAAGAAGTAGTTATGAAAAATATTTAAAGAAATATCAAGATAGAAACTTGAGCAAGAAAGATTGTGAAAAATATGCTATGCAAGATACTAAAAAAGAAGTAGAAGATGGAGTACAAACTTTTAATTATCAAGTAAATTCAATGACAAACACAAATGGACAAGCACCATTTTTATCTGTTAATATGTATTTAGGAGAAACAGAGGAATATAAAGACGAATTAGCAATGATAATTGAAGAATTTTTGAAACAAAGAATATTAGGTTTCAAAAATGAAAAAGGTGTATATATAACACCAGCATTTCCAAAACTTTTATATGTACTTGAGGAAGATAATATACATGAAGATAGTAAATATTGGTACTTAACAAAACTTGCTGCAGAATGTACAGCAAAAAGAATGGTTCCAGATTATATTTCTGAAAAAGTAATGTTAGAACTAAAGAAAAATGAGTTAGGTGAAGGAGAATGTTATCCTTGTATGGGATGTAGATCTTTCTTAACACCAGATAGAACAATGAGTATTGGAAATATAGCAAAAGCTAAAAATTACGTTAAAGGAAAAGGTAAATATTACGGAAGATTTAACCAAGGAGTTGTTACAATAAATTTACCAGATGTTGCACTTTCTGCAGATGGAGATATGGATAAATTCTGGAAAATATTTGATGAAAGATTAGAATTGTGTCATAAAGCATTACAAATTAGACATAAGAGATTAAGTAATGCAACTAGTGATGTTGCACCTATTTTATGGCAACATGGAGCTTTAGCAAGACTAGAAAAAGGTGAATCAATACATGAACTATTACATCACGGATATTCAACAATTTCACTTGGCTATGCAGGTCTATACGAATGTGTTAAAGTAATGACAGGACATTCACATACAGATAATGGAGAAGGAAAAGAATTTGGATTAAAAGTAATGCAACATTTGAATGATGCTACTAAAAAGTGGAAAGAAGAAGAGGATATTGATTATTCTGTTTATGGTACTCCAATTGAATCAACAACTTACAAATTTGCAAAATGTTTAAAAGAAAGATTTGGAACTATAAAAGGAATTACAGATAGAGGATATATTACAAATTCATATCATGTTCCTGTATTTGAAGAAATAGATGCCTTTTCTAAATTAAAATTAGAAAGTGAATTCCAAAGATTAAGCCCAGGAGGAGCTATTTCTTATATAGAAACACCAAATCTACAAGGAAATATAGATGTTGTAATTCAAGTAATACAATTTATTTATGACAATATTATGTATGCAGAACTAAATACAAAATCTGATTATTGTCAAAAATGTGGATATACAGGTGAAATTTTAATAGATGATAATCTAGAGTGGTATTGTCCAAATTGTGGTAATAGAGATCACAATACTTTAAATGTTGCAAGACGTACTTGTGGATATATTGGGACTAATTTCTGGAACAAAGGAAGAACTCAAGAAATAAAAGAAAGAGTTTTACATATTGATAATAAGGTGGCAAAATAATTATGAGATATAATTTAATTAGAAAAATGGATATATCAAATGGACCTGGAGTAAGAGTGTCTATATTTATGCAAGGATGCCATTTTCATTGCAAAAACTGCTTTAACCCTGAAACTTGGGACTTTAAAGGAGGAAAAGAATTTACAGATGAAACTATTGAAAAAGTACTAGATTTATGTGAAAAAAGTGAAGTAAAAGGACTATCTATTTTAGGTGGTGAGCCAATGCATCCAGAAAATATAGAAGGAACAACAAAACTTGCAAAAGCTTTTAAAGAAAAATATCCTGAGAAAAATGTATGGGCTTGGTCAGGTTTTAAATTTGAAGATTTAAAAAATAAAGAAGTATTAAAATATATAGATGTATTGGTTGACGGAAACTATAAAGATGAACTTCACGATCCAACTTTAAAATGGAAAGGCTCTTCTAATCAAAGAGTAGTAGATGTTCAAAAAAGTATTGAAAATGGAAAAATTAGTTTATTAAATTAAAAATAAACATAAAATGCACTTAAATGTTTAAAATTTTTGTTTAAACTTTTAGGTGCATTTTAAATATTTATAAAATAAATATAATTTGCTAGACTAAAATCAAAAAATAGTATAATATTTTTGTAGAAATATGTTTTAATTATATAAAGGAGAAAAATGTGATATATACAAGTTATTATAATTCACCGGTTCGGAAAAATATTATTGGCTAGTAAAAACAATAAATTAATAGGTTTGTGGATTGAAGGACAAAAATATTATTTGGCAAATTTAAAAGAAGAAATACAGGAAAAAGATGATGAAGCTATTTTAAATAAAGCAAAGAAGTGGCTAGATAGATATTTTAAAGGGGAAAGACCAAGTATTTCAGAATTAGATTTAGAGCCTATGGGTAGTATTTTTGCTAAAAATGTATGGAAGATATTGTGTCAAATTCCTTATGGAGAGCTTACAACATATGGAGAGATAGCAAAGAAAATGGCAAAATTAATGAATAAGGACAAGATGTCAGCACAAGCTGTAGGTGGAGCAGTTGGGCATAATCCAATATCTATAATTATTCCTTGTCATAGAGTAGTGGGAAAAAATGGAAACCTAACAGGATATGCAGGAGGAATAGATAAAAAGATAAAATTATTAGAGCTTGAGAAGGTAGAAATGAGTAATTTAATGTTACCAACTAAAGGTACCACTTTATAAAATATTTAAAGAATACTGTATAAATTTAGCAAATTTATAAAAAATAATAAAGAATTTATTAAAATAGGCAACTAAGATATTAAAAATTATATATAGAAGGAGAAAATATGATATTTAATATATTAGCAATTTTATGGGGGCTAGTTTTATTAATAATTGGTGCTGAATTGTTAGTTAGAGGAGCAAGTAATATAGCCAAAAAATTTCATATTCCGGAAATTCTTATAGGGCTAACAATTGTATCAATAGGAACTTCAATGCCAGAACTTATTATTACTGTTAAATCTGCTTTACAAAATTCTACTGATTTAATTGTAGGAAATGCTATTGGTAGTAATCTGTGCAATCTTTTATTTATATTAGGACTTATGGCAATAATAAGACCAATTTATATTCAAAGTGAAACGAAAAAATTTCATATTCCAATTGCTTTTGCATCAACTGTGTTAATATTAGTAATAACACTTTTAACAAATCAAGATAAAGTAATAAATTTTGGAAATGGTGTACTTTTAATTGTATTATTTATATTGTATATAGTATATCCAATTTTATTAGATAGAAAGAAAATTTTAGAAGAATATCGTGAAGCAAAGAAAGATACAAATAAAAAAGAGAAAAATACTTTTTTTCAAATTTTTATTATGGTTTTAGGACTAGTTTTGCTAAAGGTAGGAGGAGATTTCGTTGTTGATAATGCTACAATTATAGCAGAAAATTATGGACTAAGTGAAAGGGTAATAGGTCTTACAATAGTTGCTATAGGGACCGCTCTGCCAGAATTAGTTACTTCTATTGTAGCAACTATAAATAAAGATACAGATATTGGAGTTGGAAATCTAATTGGATCAAGTGTAGTAAATTCTTTTTTTATTTTAGGAATAGGTGCTGTTATTACACCTATTCAAATATCAGAAGAATTTATGGAAAATTTGATTTTATTAGCTTTTACCAATGCTTTAATTTGGGCTTTTTGTTATATTCCAAAGAAAGATACAATTACTATAATTAAAGGACTTTCTCTAGTTTTTATTTTTGTAATTTATATTTTAAGATTATTGGTTTAAAATGTTTAAAGAAAATTTATTTGCAAGTTCTAAAAAACTTTAAATATTAGTAAATGTATGTTATAATACAAATATTAAGATATAAATTTTAGAGAGGAATATATATGGAGAAAAATAGTAGTGATTTAAAAAAATGGCTTATTCTAATATTAGTAGCTATTCTTGCATATTGGGCTGTCAATAATTTAAGTGTTTTAGGAAATTTAATAAATACTGTAATAGATATTATATTTCCATTTATTTTAGGTGGAGCATTAGCTTACATATTAAATATTCCAATGAGCTTTTTTGAAAAGAAATTTACAAGTACTAGCAAAAAGAAAAAAGCGAAAAAGAAAACAAAATTGATAAGAATATTTTCTATAATATTAGCTGTTATTGTAATTGTTTTAATTTTAACATTGATTGTTACTTTAATAGTTCCAGAACTAATAAATATTTTTAATTTATTAATTGATAATATACCTTATTATGTTCAAGAAATAACAAAATTTGCTCAAAATTATGCACAAGACATTCCAAATATAAATGATTTTTTGCAAAATTTAGAGGTTGAAAATCTAAAAAAAGAAGCTATAGATCAAGGTATAAAATTATTAACATCTTCAATAACTGTTATTACCAATGTATTTAGTGGTATAGCTACTTTCTTTATAGCAATAATTTTTGCAATGTATATTTTAATAGATAAGGAAAAATTACAAGAACAAGCAAAAAGATTAATAAAGGCATATTTAGGAGAAGAGAGAGCAGAAAAAATAATTAGTATTGGTAAAGTTTCAAACAATATATTTAAAAGCTTTTTTACAGTTCAATGTTTAGAAGCAACAATTTTAGGAGTGCTTTGCATTTTAGGAATGCTTATTTTAAGAATCCCATATGCTGTTCCAATTGGTGTATTAGTAGGAGTAACAGCTCTAATACCAGTTGTAGGATGTTTTATAGGAGTTATAATCGGCGCTATATTAATTGTATCTGTAAATCCAATTAAAGTTATTACTTTTATTATATTTGTAATAATTTTACAACAAATTGAAGGAAATCTAATTTATCCAAGAGTTGTAGGTGGTCAAGTTGGTTTACCAGGAATGTGGGTTTTAGTAGCAGTTTCAGTAGGTGGAAGTTTAGGTGGAATACTTGGTATGTTAATTGGTGTTCCAATAGCTTCAATTATATATACTTTGGTAAAAAAAGATGTTAATAAAAAATTAAATAAAGCAGTAGAATAATATTAAATTAAACCATAAAGAAATAAAAGATAGTTTGTACTATCTTTTTTTTCGATTTTGTGATATAAGTAAAATTCAAAAGGAGGAACTATGGAGGAAGAATTAAAACAATATTTAAGAAAATTAACTTGTAGAGGATGTTTTAATCATTGTAGTTTAGATAACCCAAGTTGTGGAAGAAGTAAAATTTTTATAAAAGACGCAATTGAAAAATACAATGAAGAAAAAAATAAAAATGGAGAACAATTAAAATTTAATTAAGAGGATTTATATGGAAAAAAAGAAAATTATTATATTTGGAGGAGCCTTTAATCCACCTTTAAATTCGCATTTTTCTTTTGCAGAGCAAATGTTAAATGAATTCAAAGATGTAGAAAAAGTTATATTTGTGCCAGTAAATAGTTTATATCAAAAAAAGGAGTTAATTGAAAATGAACATAGATATCAAATGCTAAAGCTTGTTTGTGATAAAAATGATAGGTTTGAAGTTTCTAAAATAGAATTAGAGCAAAGCAGACAACTATTTACTATAGAAACACTTAGAATTTTGCAAAAACAATATTTAAACTATGAAATTTATTTTACAATGGGTAGTGATAATTTAAAGGAATTAGAAACGTGGAAAAAATCTACAGAATTAGTAAATGAATTTAAATTTTTAATTATTGAAAGAGATAAAGATAGTGTCCAAAACATTGTAAAAAGTAATAAATTTCTAAATAGAAATAAAGAAAAGTTTATTAAAGTAAATACCGAAATTCATAGTAATTTAAGTTCAACTTTTGTAAGAGGCGAAGTAAAAAATGGAAGAAGTATACGATATTTAGCACCAGATGAAGTGGTAGATTATATTAATAAAAATAAATTATATATGTAAAGAAGGGTTATTATGTTAAAAAAAGAAATTTTATTAAAGGAAACTGAAAATGCTATTAGATGGATAAGAGAATATGTAGAAAAAACTAAAGCAAGGGGCGTTGTAGTTCGGAAATAGTGGTGGAAAGGATTCGGCAACTGTTCTTGCAATGGCAGTTAAAGCTTTGGGAAAAGAAAGAGTATTAGCTGTTTCAATGCCATGTAATTCGGTTTCTTTAGATTTTGATGATGCAAAGTTAGTAGCAGATACATTTGGAGTTAGATTTATAAAAATTGATTTAACCCAAACCTATATAGAACTAGAAAAAGAGATAAATTCTAATTTAAATAAAAATTTATGTAATGAATCTAAGATTAACACAAAACCCAGACTAAGAATGACGAGCTTATATGCAATTGCACAAACATTAGGATATTTAGTAATTGGAACAGGAAATCTTTGCGAGGCAATGGTAGGATACACTACAAAATGGGGAGATAGTGCATACGATTTTAATCCAATTGGTAATTTTACTGTTGATGAAGTTTTGGCTATTGGAAAATATTTAAAAGTTCCAGAAAAAATTTTAAAAAAAGCACCTAATGATGGATTAGGAGGATTAACAGATGAGGAAAAAATGGGGATAAAATATAGTCAAATTGCAGAAATGATAGAAACAGGAGATACAGAAAAAGAAGCCAAAAAAGAAATTTTAAAAAGATTTAATGCTTCAAAACATAAAAGAGAAGCTATACCAGTATATAGATTTGACAGAAAAAATTATTTAATGGAGGAGTAAAATGGATTATATATTTGAAAGAAAAATAAACTATTATGAAACAGATAAAATGGGAATAGTACATCATTCTAATTATATTAGATTTTTAGAAGAGGCTAGATGTAGCTGGCTTGAATATCTTGGAATACCATTTTCTGTATTGGAGGAATATGGTGTAACAATACCAGTATTAGGTGTTAATTGTACATATAAACATTATGTTACTTTTGATGATACAATCTTAATTAAACCTTATATAAAAGAATATTCAGGAGTAAGAATGACAATAGGATATGAAGTAAAAGATAAAAAGAATGGAAATGATGTAATAATTGCAGAAACAAAACATTGTTTTACAGATAAAAATTTAAAACCAATTAATTTAAAAAAATATGCAAAACAGTTTAGTGAAAAATTTGAAAATATGAAAAAAGCTCTAATTTAATTAGAGCTTTTACCATTCAATTTTTTCTACACTAGTAGGGTTATCATTTAATACTATATCAGTAACTTCGCCACTTTTAAAATGAATAATTTTGTCTGCCATAGCAGATATAGCAGAGTTATGGGTAATTATAATAACAGTCATTTTATCTTTTCTACAAGTATCTTGTAAAAGTTTAAGAATTTGCTTTCCGGTTTTATAGTCAAGAGCGCCTGTTGGTTCATCACATAAAAGCAATTTTGGATTTTTAGCAATGGCTCTAGCAATTGCTACTCTTTGTTGTTCTCCACCAGATAATTGAGCTGGAAAATTATTCATTCTATTTTCCAATCCAACTTTTTGTAGAATATCACTTGGTTCCAAACTATCCTTACATATTTGAGAAGCAAGTTCTACATTTTCAATAGCTGTTAAATTTGGAACTAGATTGTAAAATTGAAATACAAAACCAACATCCTCTCTACGATATTTACATAGTTTTCTGTTATTAAAATCTGTAATATTTTTGCTATCTACAATTACATCTCCTGAGGTTGGAGAATCCATTCCACCTAGAATATTAAGAGCAGTAGTTTTTCCTGCACCAGAAGCTCCAAGTATAACTGTAAGTTCACCTTTTTCAATAGAAAAATTTACATTATTTAGAGCCTTTATTTTATTGCCTTCAGTACCATATTCTTTAGTTACATTTTTAAATTCTATATAAGACATATTATAAATTCCTTTCAATTATATATAAAAATTATATCATAAATATTAATGAGAGTGTATATTTTTAAGAAAAAATAAATTTAAATTATAAAAAAAACAAGTTATTCTTTATAAATTGTGCTTGTTATTTTTTGTGTTTTTAGATATAATATTTAAGTAAATATAAATATTAAGATTGGAGATAAAATATGAACGAGAAGCCATCAGTAGAAGATATTTTAATAGGTCCTAATAGACCTCAAAAAAAGAAAAGCAAAGCACCAATCATAATAAGTTTATTTTTAATTATTATTTTACTTGCTGGAGGAGTAGCAGCATACTATTATTATACAAATTATATGGTAGAAAAACCAAAATCTAAGTTTTTTCGCTATTTAGCAACAAATAATATATATCAAACATTTAATAGTGACGTGTATAGTGCAATTAAAGAAAAATGCAAAACACAAACTAATAATTCTAATATAAATTTAACAGCAAGTACTAATATGGAAAGTATTACAAATGGTCAATTAGATATAAGTAAATTTAATATTGGATTTAATCAAGTAACTGATAAAAATCAAAATAAGAATTATTCTGAATTAAACGTAAATTATGCAGATAACGAATTAGCAAAAATAAAAGCAATAATTGATGAAAATTCAGTTGCAATTGCTTCTGACGAGATTGCAGATAAATATTTAGGTTCAAGTAAAGAAAATCTAGACGAAACTTTAAGTAGAGCTTTTGGTATTGAAACAAATATAGAAGAAGTACTACAAGCTATAAATGTAGAAAATGCAGATAATATAGAAATAAGTGAAGAATTAAAGCAAACAAAATCAAATGAATATATGCAAATTATATATAATGCTTTTAAAGACGAAAGTTTTTCAGAAAAAGAAAATGTTTTAATTTCAACAGATGAAAATCAAACACTCACTGCAAATAGCTATATATTAAATACAACTTATTCTGAACTAAATACCTTATATAGTGAGTTATTAAAAAATTTGAGGAATGACACCGAATTACTTGGATTAATTTCAGAAAATACAGTTCAAGGAAATAATAATACTCAAAATCAAAATACAAGTATAAACAACAATTTAGAAAATTCAATTCAATCAAATGCTGAAAATAATATATCTCTTCAAAATACAACTATTGATATAACACCAATAAGGGAAGAAGACAATGGAAATACAGCCTCAAATGAAGAAAATGAAGAATTTCAAATTTTAACTTCAATTTTAACAGGAAACAAAGTAAATAAAACTGTTCAAGAATTACAAGAAATTTTAGACGAAGAAATTACAAAAATAGAAAATTCAAATGTAGATAATACGGAAATAGAAATTTCACTATATGTAGTAGAAGAAAAAATAAGAAAATTAAGCGTAAAATCTGCAGATATAAATGCAGAAATGGAATTTTTAGAAGAAACTAATAAGGAAAAATTAAAGTTTACACTATTAGGAGTTGAAGTAAAAAATAATAATGAACTTGCTACACAAGATATTGAAATGGAAAGTTCAAATACCGTTAATCAAAATGTTTTAGAGGAAAGTACAACTGATGGAGCAAGTAATTTAAATAATGGATTTACAATCAAAATAGAAAAAAATACTTCAGATGTATCAACTAAAATTTTTACAGAGTTAGGTTTAATAAATAATTTGGAGATAAATACAAAAATTTCTTTTGATTTAACTACAAATGGTACTGCTAGTTCAAAAGAAGTAAAAAATGAGGCTATTGTAACTTACACTACACAAGAGGGACAAGCTACAGCAAATATAAATTATAATATAAACTTTGAAACAGCAACTATAGAAATACCAAATTTAACTGATGAAAATTGTTTATTTTTAGATAGATTAAATGATGAAGAATTAAATAACATAATGATTCAAATTATAGATAGAATTAATTTTGTTACAAATGAGAAAAAGGCAACATTAAATTTAATAGAACAAAATAATAATACTTCAGTTGTAGAACAAAGTAATATACAAAATCAGGTAAATGTACAAGAAAAAGAAGCAGCAAAACAAAAATTAATTGAAGTTATTTCAAATCAGATGGGAGAAGCAGAGTTAAGAGGAGAAAACTACACTTTAGCTAATTTAGAAAATTTACAAATAGATGGATATAATGTAACTGTAAATATAAGTGGTGATATTGCAGTTGTAACTGTAAATGGATATGTATTTAATATCGATTCAGAATTTAACTTATCTGAAGAATAAACATAAGAAAAGAGGTTTTTAAATGGAAGAAAACGAAGTTAAAAAATCAAAAAAACTAAATAAAAAAGCTGCAGTTATAATAAGTATAATAGCTTTAGCTGTAATTATTATAGCTGTAATAGTAGCTGTGGTAACTAGTAAAGATAAAACAAATGAGGTTATATTAGGAAATATATCAAATCTTGGACTAGTAACAGAAAGTAGTGATTCTATTTTTTACAATAAATATGAAGAAGGTATTGTAAAAGTAAAAGGTAATAAAGAATATCAAATAACAAATGAAACTGCTTATTCAATGCAAATGGTAGGAGACTATATTTATTATTTAACTAAAGGAGAAAACAATAGTTTACTTATAAAAAAAGTAAAAACAAATGGTGATGAACTTTCAACAGTTAAAGAAATTCAAACAACAATTAGTAAATTTTATATAGTTGATAATGTAATTTATTATGCCAATTTAGGTGAAAGTTCTGGATTATCAAAAATTTCTATAGATACAAATGCAGAAACTCAAATTTGTGAAGATAATATAGAAGATTTTGTTGTAACATCATCAAATATATATTATACAGATGATTTTGGGTATTTGTATAGTATGAATTTAAGTGGAACTGATAAGAAAACTTTGTTAAATGATGAAATTACAGAATTTCAAGTATACGAAGATTGGATATATTATTATAAAGAATCAGAAAGCTTTTTAAGTAGAATAAAGATAGATGGAAGCGAAAGAGAAACTGTAACAGATAAAGTAAATTCTTATATTTTTAATATATATAAAGATAAAATATATTTTTACGATTTAGAAAATAGTAATATTAGTAGTATAGGAATAAATGGTAAAAATTTGAAAGTAATTACTGAAATAAAAACAAATAAAACAAGAATTAATCTAACTACAAATGGACAAATTTACTATTTAGATGCTTCTAGCGGTGATAATAATATTTATCAAATGTACAGAATAGGAACAAATGGTGGAAATCTAAATGAAATAAAATATTAGAATAATATTGACATTTAGATTATAAAAATATATAAATATATTATAGGGTTTTAAAAATCTAATTTACAAGAGAAAAAGAGAATTTAGGAGGAGTTTTTTATGAAATTAGGAACAGTTGTATATGATAATAAAATTTATAATTTAGACTATATGACAACAGAAGAAATGAAGCAACTCCTTCAAAAAATAGAAATTTCTAAAAATACAAATTTTGAACAAGGAAAGAAAATAATTAAAAGATAGTAAACAAAAGAGTTGGAGGTGGAAAAAGTGGATAAAAACATAAACGAGCAATATATCGCTATGGTTTTAGAAAAAATATGGAATAAAAATTCAGAAAATATCCAAATGGAGGCAATTGTAAATAGAGCTTTAACAGATAAAATTTCCACAGAAACAATAAATACAAAAGTAAATTCGAAATTAAATGCTATAACATTAGAAATAAAAAACATAAATCCAAAATATAATGAAAATTCTAAAAATTATGATAGCACGAAAGCAGAAATTTTAGATGCATTAACAAACTATGAAACAGCATTAATAGAACTTAGTGAATTTTACGATGAAAAAATTGAACAGTTAATATTAAAAAAAGTTGAATTAGATACTAAAAAATTAGGTCTTTTAATGAAAGATGAAATATTAATTCAAAAAACAGAGAAAAAAGTAGATGAAAAAGAAAATATAACCTTAAAGATTTCTAAAGGTGTAAAAAGTCTATTTGAAAAAATTAATGTTAAAAATCAAAATAAAGATTATATAGATGTAAGTTTGTACAATAAAGCTCAAGATGTGCAGGATATTAAACAAGAAGTAGATGAGAAATTAGAAAATAATGTTATGAAAGCAAAAGAAGATTCAAATAAAAATGCTGAAGTAATTCAAAACATAGAAAAAGAAATAAAACTTATAGATGAAGAAATAAATAAAATTAACGAAAGAAAATATCAAAGTTTAATGAATGCTATGGAAATGGGCGAAAAATGGATTGCTATAAATGTAAAAAGACCAAGAGCATTTACTAAAATAAAAAGATTTTTTATGAGTAAATTTAATACAACTAAACTTATTCATAAAAATGTAATTACTCCTCTAAACAATTTAGTAAAAGAGTTTAGAGAGACAGAACTTGCAAATGTAAAGGGGTAGAATGAATGAACAAAGATTTTGAAGCTTTTAAGAAACAAGCAAAAGATGCCGCAGGTAAAGCAGCAGAGGAATATAGGCCGTATATAGACAGTATTGAAGAACGTGCAAGACAGGCTTATAAAGATCAAAAAGATAGAGATAGAGAAGAACAGTTAAAAATGGACAATACTCAAAATAGACAAGAAGAACCAGATGAAAGAGAATAGAAAAAACAAAAATCATCTAAAAGCTTGATTTTTTTAAGTAACTATGTTATATTATTAACATAATTTCAAAATAAACCGTTTGAAAAAGCAAAGTAGGTAAAAGTAAATTATATTTAGAGAGAATAGGTGACCACGCTGAAAGCCTATTTATATAAGTTTTACTGAAATTTCACTTTTTAGGTCTTTTATTGAATAAATAGTAGGTAAAAGCGGTTGCAACGTTATAGCAAAATGAGGTTATAATCTAATAGATTATAATGAATTTAGGTGGTAACACGGTATGAACTAATCGTCCTATATGTCAAATTGGCATATAGGATTTTTTGTTTTATGTTAGAAAATAGAAATTGGATTATATGTTTCTATCGAATCTAACATTATTGATATAGATAAGTTTAGTAATCTATAAAAAACAAGAATAGAATTTTCTAAGTGGCAAAGCCACGTAAGAAAATCTAATTCTTCCATAATTATATTCTAAGGAAACTCACCACTATCGTGGATGACTTTCCTAAGAATATAAAAAATTATCTGAAAATTCAATATAAAGTGGAGGGATAAAAATGAAAGAAAAGATTGAAGAAATCAGAAAAGCCGCAAAAGAAAAACTTGTGGAGATACAAAATCTACAAGAATTGCAAGAACTAAAGGTAAAATATTTAGGAAAGAAAAGTGAACTTACTTCTATTCTTAAAGGATTAGGTTCTTTATCTGCTGAGGAAAGACCAAAAATTGGAAGTCTAGTAAATGAATTAAGAGACGAAATAGAAAAAGCTATTTTAGAAGCAGAAAACAATTTGAAAGCAAAGCAATTAGAAAAAAGATTAGAAAAAGAAAAAATTGATGTAACAATGCCTAGTAAAAATGTAAATATAGGCTCTAGTCATCCAATAACACAAATAATTGATGAAGTTAAAGAGATTTTTTTAGGTATGGGATATAGTATAGCTGATGGTCCAGAGGTTGAAACAACACATTACAATTTTGATCAACTAAATACACCAGCAGATCATCCAGCGAGAGATTTGCAAGACACTTTTTATATTACAGAAGATGTAATATTAAGAACACAAACTTCACCAGTACAAGCAAGAGTTATGGAAAACCAAAAACCACCAATAAAAATAATTTGCCCAGGTGCTGTTTATCGTTCTGATACATTAGATGCTACACATTCACCAGTATTCCATCAAGTAGAAGGATTAGTAGTAGATAAAAATATAAGAATGTCAGACTTAAAAGGAACTTTAGAAGAATTTGCTACAAAATGTTTAGGTCCAAATACAAAGGTTAGATTTAGACCACACCACTTCCCATTTACAGAACCTTCTGCAGAAGCAGATGTATCTTGCTTTGTATGTGGAGGAAAAGGTTGTAGAGTTTGTAAAGGTGAAGGCTGGATAGAGCTTTTAGGATGTGGAATGGTTCATCCAAATGTACTAAAAAATTGTGGAATTGATCCAGAAGAGTATTCAGGTTTTGCTTTTGGTTTTGGTGTAGAAAGAATTGCAATGGCAAAATTTGGAATTGATGATTTGCGTTTATTATATGAGAATGATGTTCGCTTTTTAAAACAATTCTAATAAATGTATATAAAAATTTTATAGCTTTACTAAGAAAGGAGGATATGTTAGGTAAAAACTAACATAAAAATAAAATGAAAGCTAGTATAGAATGGTTAAAAGAATATTCAGATATTGATGTTGAAGCAAAAGAACTTGGAGATATCTTAACAATGACAGGTTCTAAAGTAGAAACAATAGATTCAAGAGGAAATGATATAAAAAATGTTGTTATAGGAAAGGTTTTATCTGTCGAAAAACATCCAGATTCAGATCATTTGGTAGTATGCCAAGTAGATGTAGGAACAGAAAAACTACAGATAGTAACAGGAGCACCAAATGTAAAAGCTCTAGATATAGTTGCAGTTGCTAAAGATGGATCTGAATTACCAGGTAATGTAAAAATTAAAAAAGGTATTTTAAGAGGAGTAGAATCTTGTGGAATGATGTGCTCTTGTGGAGAATTAAATATTCCAGTAACAAGATTTCCAAATCAAATAGAAAATGGTTTAATGATTTTACCAAAAGAAATGGAAAATGATTTAGGTAAAGATGTAGTAGAAGTTTTAGAATTAAAAGAAGATGTTATTGATTTTGAAATTACACCAAATAGACCAGATTGTTTATCAATAGAGGGTCTAGGAAGAGAAACTGCTGTATCTTTAAATAAAGAATTTAAAAATCCAAGAAAAGATTTAATGGATATGCCAGTTGAAAACAAAGATAACATAGAAGGATTAACAGTAAAAATTACGGCACCAGATTTGTGTTATCGCTATATAGCAAGAGTAGTAAAAAATGTAAAAATAGGTGAATCTCCAAATTGGATGAAAAGAAGATTGGAAGCTTGTGGAGTAAGAAGCATAAACAATATTGTAGATATTACAAACTATGTAATGCTAGAACTTGGTCAACCAATGCATGCTTTTGATATTAATTCTATAGAAGGAAAACACATTACAGTAAGAAGAGCAGAAAAAGGTGAAAAAATAACAACTTTAGATGAACAAGAAAGACAATTAGACGATTCAATGCTAGTAATTGCAGATGATAAAAGAGCTGTTGCAATTGCAGGTGTAATGGGTGGACTAAACTCAGAAATAGAAGAAGGAACAACAACAGTTGTTTTTGAATCAGCTGTATTTAATGGAGGAAGCGTTCGTAAAACAGCTAAAAAAGTAGGCTTAAGAACAGAAGCTTCAAGTAGATACGAAAAAGGTTTATCTCCAGAAAATGCATTAAGAGCAGCTAATAGAGCTGTAGAATTAGTAGTGCAAATTGGTGCAGGAGAAGAAGTAAAAGAAAAAGTAGATGTATATCCAACTAAACAAAATATACCACAAGTAAAATTAGATGTAGCTAGAATTAATAATTTGCTAGGAGTAGAGCTTTCTGAAAAATCTATGATAGAAATTTTGCAAAAGCTAGACATGAAAGTAGAAAATGGATATGTAATACCTCCATATTTTAGAACTGATATAGAGTGTGTAGCAGATGTGGCTGAAGAAGTAGCTCGTTTTTATGGATATGATAAAATTGGAAGTACTTTAATAGAAGCAGAAACAACACTTGGAATACGTACAAAAGCTCAAAAAATTCAAGATAAGATAAAAGAAGCTTTAGTAAGTAAAGGACTAAGTGAAATTTATACTTATGGCTTTTACAATCCAAGTGACTTAGATAAATGTTGCATAGCAGAAGATAGTGATTTAAGAAGTCAAACTATTAAACTAAGAAATCCATTAAGTGAAGATTATTCAGTAATGAGAACAACAACATTGCCAAGTATGATGCAAACATTAGCAACCAATAATGCTAAAAAGAATAAAGATGTAGCACTTTTTGATATATCAAGAGTATATAAAGATATAGACAACCAGATAGCAGAAGGAAAAAATCCTACTGAAGAAATGATAGTTACAATTGGTTGCTATGGAGATAATATAGATTTTTATGTGCTAAAAGGTTTAGTAGAAACAGTATTTAAAGTTTCTTCAGTATTAAAATATGAAGTAATGGCTGAAAAAACAAATCCTTCATACCATCCAGGAAAAACAGCAAAAATTTGTATTGGAAAAGATGTAGTAGCAACTCTTGGAGAAATTCATCCAGAAGTAAGTGAAAATTATGATATATCAAGTAGAGTATATGTTGCTGAAATATCAATGGATAAGTTAGTAAAATATGCAAGAGTAGAGAGAAAATATGTTGAAGTTCCAAAATATCCAGCTGTTGAAAGAGATATTGCAATGTTAATAGATGAAAGTATTGAGGTTGCTCAAATAGAAAAAATAATTACAAGAAAAGCAAAAAAGATACTTGAAGAAGCTAAATTATTTGATGTTTATAGAAATGAAAAATTAGGAGACAAAAAGAAGAGCGTTGCATATAGCTTAAAATTTAGAGCAAAAGATAGAACTTTAACTGATGACGAAATAAACAAGGCAATGGAGGAGATAATTGCAGAATTAGAAAAAACATTTGGTGCAGAACTTAGAAAATAGTTATTTTGAACTTTGAGGATGTTCCTCAAAGTTCAATTGTTTTTTGGAGTGTTAAAAAAATAGTAGAAAGATAATTTAAAGTTAATACAAAAAAGAGCCTTAAGTCCAATACTTAAGGCTCTTTTTTATTTGCTTAAATTCTATCATTGCCAAGAGTTAAAGTCAATATCGAAAATAAAAATTAATTATAAAAATAGGAAAATTTGAAAAAGAAAAATTTATATAAAATCTTATAATAAAGCTATTTCAAAATTATTTTAATTTCTTTAAGTATTGGACTTAAGGATAATCCATAAAAATAAAATAAGAGAAGTTTTGAAATGGTTTCCTTTCAAGAAAAAGCAAAAGTCATTAGACATGTTTGTTTTTTATGGATTGATGGAGAAAAGACTAGATTCTTTTCTCCTAACTAAAAATAGAAAATAAACTTAGGAGGAAAGCTTAAATGAACGAAAGAAAATCATTTCAAAACTTAAAGCAAAGAAAACGGAATAACTTTAATAGCTTTAGTAATATCAATAATAGTAATGCTAATATTAGCAGGAGTAAGCTTAAATGCAGTAATTCGGAGATAATGGAATAATTACTCAGGCTCAGAATGCAACTTATATGCAAAGTGTGGCAATGTTAGAAGAATATTTAAATTCTTATTATGTAGAACACTATGAGGAAATGGCAAATGAAGAAAGTAAAGTTCAAGCTTTGAAAAATATGGAGCCAAATTGGTTTTTTAGAGATGCACCACTAGGTTATATTGTAGATAGTGATGGTCAAATTCATTTTTTTATTAATAAAGATGGATTGCCAGATGAAATAAAATCACAATTAAAAGGCGGAGATGCCGGAGATAAAGATTATAGTTCATATAGTCAAATGAAGGATGTTTATGGGGTAACTAAAGATTTAAAAGTATATTATTGCTCAGATGGAAAAGAAAGTGTATTAGGAGCAACTGAATTTGATAATGATAATCCAACAAGAGAAGTTTTTCCTGCAGGTAGTAGTTTTGCAAAGTTAGTAAAAGGAGATGAAAGTAGTACAGTAACCGCAGAAGAATTAAAAAGTATAAAAAGCTTAACAATAACAGAAACAGATGGAATTGAAAATTTTAATGACTTATATAATTTTGTTTCTCTTGAATCAATAACATTAAGAAATCTAAATTTAGAAACTATAAAAGGCATTGAAAATGCATCAAAAATACGTTATGTATATTTAGATAATTGTAAATTTCAAGATTATTCATCAATTGGAAAATTAACAAATTTACAAGAATTTTATATAAGAAATTCTACCAATGAACAAGTACAAATCTTGTGTAGTACAGATAAAGGAATTGCTAATGCAAATTTAAGTAATTTAGAAAAATTTGGAATATTTGGTTATGAATATTTTAATAATAGTCCATATTTTACTTATAGTTTCAATAATAGTTCTGCAAGAAGTTCTATAACAGATTTATCTTTTCTATCTAACTTAAGTGAAACAACGAAGAAGGCAGTTAAATATTTATTCGTCAATAATAATCAGATAGATAATATAGATTTTGTTTCTGGTTTTACAAATCTAATTACATTAAGAGCAGAGTGCAATAAACTTTCAACTCTAGCACCAATAGAAAATATAAATACTTTAGTTTATTTACATGCGAATAATAATAATTTAGGTGCTAATGAGGGTGATTTAGCAAATGCTGAAACAGATGCTTTATCAAAAATAATTAACTTAAAAAGCTTACAATTACTATATTTAAGTAATAATCCGATAAGATGGGTTTCATATATAAAAGAATGTACAAGTATTAATCGTTTATATTTAGATGGCTGTTCAAATATGGAATATGAAGCCGTTAGTCAATTAAAAAATATTATAAATCAATGTGGAGGAAATTATAAAATTTCAAGTGATTATAGTTTAGCTCTACTAGATGAAAATACCAGTATTTTAGATTTATCTAATCAAGAACTTGATGTAGATTTATTTTCTACTTTAAAAGGCAAAAATAAAATGACTCATTTAAATTTAACAAATTTGGTATTAACTGATAGCGGAAATAAAATTACAGATTCAAGTATAATAACACAGAAAATTAACGAAGTTTTATCTACCATGACAGCAATGAAATATTTAAGATTATGGAATATAAGTCTATTAAATAATATTGATTTCGTAAGTAATATGGCAAATCTAGTAGAATTAGATTTAAGAGGAACTTCAGTTACTAATTTAGAAAAACTAAATAGTTTAACTAAAATGGGAGTTTTAGGAATAGATAATGATAAAATAGATATTACTACTATACAACAAACTATTTCAAGGTTAGGCAGTACAACAGGATATTGGTTTGGATTAACAAGAGGCTTTTATTGTCCAAATTGGAATTTAATTACTCAGATAAGTAATTGTACAGAAATTACAAAATTAGACTTATGGTGGCACGATAATAGATATTCAAATGAAAATATTTTAGATTTAAAAAATTGTATAAAATTGAAAACTTATAATATAGTAGCTTTTGATGTAAATATAAAGTTACCAGCTTCTATCGAAAGTTGTGATTTAGCATATATAAGTAGATTACCAGATTTTAGTTTATGTACGAAACTAATATATTTAAATATAAATAATGATACAGTAAATTATGCATCTTTGGCTGAATATAAAAATATGTTTGAAACAATGCAAGGTTGTGTAAATTTAAGTTCTTTAAATCTTAATAGGTGTGGGAATTTAAGTGACTTATCAGTTTTTGAACATATAAAAAATAGTCAAGTAAAAACTTTAAATCTAGGAGGATATTCTGTTATATATAATACAAGTTTAACTAATTTAGATGGAATAGAGTATTTAAAATCATTAGAAAATTTAAATATTTCTTACACTTCTAATTTAACAGATATTACAGCTGTAAGTAGTCTTACTAATTTAAAAAATTTAACTTTAAATTATAATAATAAACTAACGGATTTATCCGGCATTGAAAATCTTACTTCACTTACATATTTAAATGCAAAAGCTAATACAATATCAGCTTTACTTCCTTTAAAAAATTTAATTAATTTAGAAGAACTAAATTTAGAACAAAACTTAATATATGATTTGTCATCTTATGTAGATGAGAGTGGAGCTACAATTTCATATAAGAATTTAGAAATTTTGGCGAACTTAAATAAAAATGGAAAATTAAGAAAATTATATATGGCAGAAAATCAAAATATTTCAGATTGGAGCTTACTAAAAAATATAAATAATTGGACGGAGCATACTGGATGGTAATAAAAATAAGCATTTAGAAAAATCTAAATGCTTATTCTATTTTGCGGATAATTCAAAAACTTTAAAATAATAAGGTTCTACATCTGCAACTAAAGTATCAACATTAATATAGTTACCAGATACAGTTGGTATAAGTATATTTGGATAAATTTTAATCATTTTTTCTTTTGAGAAATTTGTATTAATAAATTCTTCAAGCTTGCTATCTTTATATATATTAGAAAAGCTTTCTAAATACGAAAGTTCAAAAGGAGTTCCAATATTATAGTTATTTATTGTATTATTATAAAAATTATTTAATGCAATTCCACTAACTAAGGCGTCAAGAGCAAAAAGAACTGCTAATGTATTAGTTATAGCTTGAAATTTTGAAAAAGAAAGCTTGCTTATTAAATAATTGTAAAATGAATCAACTTTAGGATTTAAATAATTTATTAATATAATACTAATTATTCCCCAACATATTGCATAAAATAAACTGGTTCTTCCATTAATATTTAAAAACATATTAGAGTAATTCCACCAGATAAAACCTAATAGCTTTTCACCAATAAAACTACCTAAATACTCAACCAGACTTCCTAAAAACATTCCAAAGAAAAACAGTTTTAAATTTTTTCCTTTAAATTTTGTAAGTATAGGAATTAAAACAAGTGCACCTATGCCATAAATTACACAAAAAGGACCAAATACAAAACTTTGTCTACTTTCTATAACTCCTTTAGTAAATATTCCTACAATAGTTTCTAAACAAAAACCAAGAAAACTATATACAATTAAATAAAACAGTATTTTTGTTAATTTTTTATTCATAAATTCTCCTGATAATCAAATATTTTCAAAAA
>CALXZR010000036.1 GCA_944393295.1 uncultured Clostridia bacterium | reverse complement strand
TTACCCATAAGAGAGTACCTCCGATACCGTTTATTTGTGGTTATTTAAACAATATCATTTTTGGTACTCTCTTTCAATATTTTATTTTCAATTTACTTGTGACATATCTATTTTAAACCTATAAAATTCTACTAATTTTCTTTTGTCTATGTTTACTTATAAAGTTTTTATTGTATATATTTTTGATATGTCCCCTCTTTATATATAAATAAATCTCCTTCTTTTGCCTCTTCATATAGGTCTTTTGGAAAATCTATTTCTTCTATTCCAAGTCTGCCACCTTTGTAATCATTATTTAAATCAAATAACAATATTCTTTGTGAATATTTTTCTCCTACTTCATATATATGACCTTCTATCCTTTTGCTATCCAAATATCTATTTTGCTCTTCTATCTTTTCCTTAATCATATTATTTATTTTTTCGCCAACAATTTTTGTTGCTTCTGTATCTAATATAAATTTACCATTTTGTTTTCTTAGAACACTTCCCAAGTTAGCTTCTGCAGGTAATTCTCCTTTTCGTTTTGTAATTATTTCATTACTTTTATTTTTGTCACAAATGCATATATTATAGGCATTTCTTTCATTTTCACTTATATTATATATATAATACATTTCACCTCTATCTTTAGTGTTTTTGGCATAATTTTGTAAAATATTATTTCTTTCCACTAGCATTTCATCTTTATATTTTCGTATTATTTTTTTATTACAAATTGTTAAATCTTCTGCAAGTAAGTTGTTCCATTGATTGTGTCTTAAAAGACTAGAATCGTTCGTTATATTATTTTCTAAATAATTTGATAATTCTTTCATAAAATTTTGCACAAATTTATTCTCCTTTAAATTGTTTACTAAATTATTTGCTAAATCTAATTTCAATATACAATCACTCCTTATTTTGTATTTTTTATTTTGGAAATCTACTATAGATTAATAGTAGTAAGAACTAAACTTAAAGTGATTATACATTATCTTACAATTTTTTACAATAGTTTTTGCTTATTTAAATTATTTTTCATAACTATTTCCTGTACTATAGTCAATAACTATTCCTGGTTGCACATTATAGCAATAAACATTAAAACATATTCCATTTCCTTTGTCTTCTACTGACCACGCTTCTATTTCTACTCCACTTGCTAGAAGATTATTTTCTTTAAAAATTGGAGTTACTCTATAAAGAACATGGTTATTTTCATTTTGTTCAAGATATTCTGCTACTTTATTTTCAAATGGTAACATCCCTTCAGTATTAAAATACCTTGTTCCTGTAATTAAATTTCTTTTATTTGCATTTTCTCCAGAAAGTTGCCAACCAATTAGATGGCAACGATTGTATAGATATTTATCCTTAATTATATTATCATATCTTTTTTGTACCCATCCAGAAAGATCTTTTACATTTCCTATCTCACCACGTTTTTCACCTGATTTTGGCATTGTTTCTTTACAAATATTTGCAAATGCTACTCCACTTCTTCCTAAACTATCCCATTCACTATATTTTTCAAATGTCTCTGTAGTATAATCTTCTTCTTTGAAATATGGTATATTATTATTTATTTCAACATAAGGGATTGATGTATATTCTGGAATTGTAGATAAATCGAATAATGTTTCATTGTTTTGAATTGTATTTTCTAGTTTTTGTTGATTATTACTATTTTCTATATTTAAGTTTATATATCCCAAAACTCCAATAAAACTTAGTGCTACTATTGTTATTATAAATTGTCCAATACTTTTCTTTTTATTTTTTCTTTTTTTTCTCATAAATTATACCTCTTATAACTAATTTTTATTATATTATCATAAAGATATGTCTCCTTCAATCTCTTTTTATTACTTTTTATTTCTATCTTTTAGTATTCACATTTTATTCTTATTTGAATATCTTATAGTAGGTGATTATTTATGAGTATTATTACTACAAATGCTCCATATACTTCTTTATTATTAAAGCAAAATTTATCTAACTTACTAAGAAGATATCCTTTTTTAAATTCTCAAATTGTGCGGAAATAGTGTATTAGGTAACCCCCTTTATGTTATAAGACTAGGAAAACGGTTCTAAACAAGTCTTTTATTCTGCTTCTTTTCACGCAAATGAATGGATTACAAGTGTTTTGTTGATGAAATTTATTGAAGATTATTGTATTGCTTATTCCACTAATGGCTCTCTTTTTTGTTATAATGTTAAGAATTTATTTAAGTCCACTTCTATTTATATTATGCCTATGGTTAATCCAGATGGGGTTGATTTGGTTACTGATTTTTATAATGTTAATAGTTCTATTTATGAGTCTTTCTTGTCTATTGCAAAACAGTTTCCTTCTATTCCCTTTCCTGATGGTTGGAAGGCTAACTTTAATGGTGTGGATTTTTCTAACTTCCAACATACCTTATTAATAAATCGCCTTGACTGGCGATTATTATGTTTGATTATCCTGTTTTCAAAATTTCTTCATATTCTATTTTTCCATTATTTATTGATATACTATCACTTATTATATTTAAATGATTAAAAT
>CALXZR010000035.1 GCA_944393295.1 uncultured Clostridia bacterium | reverse complement strand
AGATAAACCTTTTTCTAATTCTTTATTTAGCTTTTCAAAAACTATTTGCATATTTTTATATACTTCTTTACTTTTTTCAGTTAATTCTATTCTTTTACTTCTTGCATCATTACTAGATACAACTCTTTGAATTATTTTATTATTCTCCATAGTAAAAAGTACACTAGATACTGTTGCCTTACTTATTTGAAAAATATCTTCTAAATCTTTTTGGTATATTTCTTTATCTTGGTTCTTTACCAAATATTTCAAAATTCTACTTTGTAAAGGACTTGGTGAATCTTCTATTTTATTTTCCTTTGATATTGAAAATAATCTTCTTGCTATTTCTATATCTAGCTTTTTTAATTCATTTGCGATATTTTTTTTCATAGCAACCTCCTTATTCAATAAACAATTTTGGTAAGCCACCTAACTAATATAGCATAAAAAATATAGTTAGTCAAGTACCTAACTATATTTTTTCCAATTTTATTTATTTTTTGAATTAACTAATAAATTTTTTAAAGCCTCTAAATATAATTTTTTAGTATGTATATCTATATTCTTCATCTGACTAATAGCGTTTCTTACTTTTGATAAATCAAGATGTTTAAAATCATAAATTGATACAACATCTATCTTTTCAAGAATTTGAAAAAAAGTAAGAACTAATTTTTCTCTTTCATCATCTTCATATTGGTTAAGCCACTCTTGTAATTTTGAGCCTATTTTTTTGCTGTTTTCTGATAGAACTCCTTCTTCCAAAAAAGGACCAAAACATTCCCAACTAGTAATGTCATGCTCTCTAATTCCTTTTTCTCTTGATTTTACTATTTTGCAATTTGATGAATTGTAAAGTAGCATACCAACAACGCTTTCCTCTGGTTTAAAAGTTATAATTCGAGGCAAAATTGATTTATATTCTGGCGAATTGTACTCTTTTTCTCTAAAACCTGGACCATCATTATTAAACACCAATTTTATTTTATTTTTTATGTAGTCTCTGCAATACATAGCAGAACACATAGCTAAATTTCCACCTTTTGAATGACCGCCTACATAAACTGTATTGTCTCTCCAAGTGATATTTTCATTTAAATAGTTTATAGCATCTACTTGTGACGCTACTGGAAAACAATAAGACATCTCAAAATCTTCTTTCCACCCTATTATCGAATCATCTGTTCCTTGAAAAGAAACATATACCTTTTGTGGTTCAAAATATATACAAATAGCTCCAAATTGTTCTTCTTTATTCAATATCAGCTTAAAATTTGCAAGCATACAATCTTTGTATCTAATACTATTTTGCATTTGTTTTAAATGTTCTATAATATTTTCTATATATTTAAAATGTTCTTTTTTATTTTTCTTCTCTTTCTCTTTTTTTAAAAATATACCTGCTGCAAATTGTAATGTTATTTTATCATTACTAGGAACAATATTTGTCCAATCTAAATAAGATAATTCTGAAAATAATACATTATCTACTTCGTTAAATTTATATTCCTCAAAAGATTTATCTTTATAGTATTGTAAATAAGTTTTCAAATTTGCCATACTCTTCTCTCCATATACTAATATGTTTTATATATTTTTTATTACCTTACATGGATTTCCTACAGCTACAACGTTTGAAGGTATATCTTTTGTAACAACACTTCCAGCACCAATTACTGTATTACTACCTATTTTTACGCCTGGCAAAACTACTACATTTCCACCAATCCAAACATTATCTCCTACTTCTATTGGCTTAGCATATTCTAAGCTCTTGTTTCTAGTTTCGCTATCTAGTGGATGTCCTGCCGTGTAAAACGAACAGTTTGGAGCAATAAAAACATTATCTCCAAATTTAACTTTGTTTGCATCTAATATAATTAAATTATGATTAGAATAAAAATTTTCTCCAATCTCTATATTGTATCCATAGTCACACAAAAATGGTTGCTCTATTATAAAGCTCTCTCCTGTTTTTCCTAAAATATTTTTTAAAACTTCCTTTTGCTTTTCCCTATTAGATGGTTTTAAGTTATTAAATTCATAGCATAAGTCTTTGGCAACTAGTCGTTCTTGTTCTAGCTCTTTATTGTAATTTGCATCATATAGTTCTCCCTTAAGCATTTTTTCCTTTTCACTCATAAATTTCACCTCTATGTTATATTTTCTATTATGCTATATTATATACTTAAAAAGTAAAGGTGTAAATGAAATATTTTAGTTGTACGATTTTTTCGTGCAGTTTCTTTTTAATTATGAAGCTTAATGAAATAAAAAACTCAAATAAGAATATTTTTCTTATTTGAGTTCTTATTTTTCTATATATTTTATGCTTTACTTTTGAATTTTCCTACTAATTTTTTTATTCTATTATTGTTGTTTTCTATATCTCCTAAATAGAAAGAAATTGCAAATCCGATAAGCACTATAAAAATAGAACCTATATTAAATCCAGATATGCAGCTTTCGTTTAATACATTAGGTATAATAGATAAGAATAAACCAAAAATTACAGAAAAAGTCATTGTATAGCAATGCTTAATTAGCTTATTTATTATAAAAGATATTACTAAAGCTCCAATTCCAAGTCCAATACCTGCTGGAATTAATATTGCAAAATTAAGTTCTGCTACAGATGATACATATAGTTCATATAAACCTAAAGATGATAAAATAACAGCACTATCTACGCCTGGTACAATTGAAGACCCAGCCACTGCAACTCCTAACAATACAGATTGAAATAAATTAGGTTCTGTTACAGTTGGAAATAAATTTCCATTAAAGAAAAATAAACTTAAACCAGCAATTGCTGCAATTGCAATTACTATGTAATATTTTTTATTGAAGCCTTCTTTTTTTACTTCTTTATAAAATAATGGTATCGTTCCTAATACCAAACCTAAAAAGGCAAATCTTGTTTGTGCTTCGAAATTATTTAATAAAAAATTTACTATTTTACTAAATATTAATATTCCTACACCAAATCCTAAAAAAAGTGGTACTAAAAAGCATACATTTTTTTTGAAATCTTTAAAAATAGTACCTATTGCGTTTATTGTTTTTTGGTACAAACCAAAAATTACAAGTAAAACGCTTCCACTTAATCCTGGTGCAACTCCACCAATTCCTACTATAATTCCTTTTAAAAAATTAATTA
Organism: uncultured Clostridia bacterium; assembly: GCA_944393295.1. The sequence continues at coordinate 218 of CALXZR010000035.1, read as the reverse complement.
AACTCATTTTATTTTTCCTCCGTTACTGTTACATAATACTACATTATCATTTCTTTTGCAATAAAATTTTATATTTTATTTGTGACTTTTCTGTGAACTTAAGAAAACTTTAAGATATTATTAATAAATTCTTAAAACACTTTTTTCTAAAAATTTGTATAATATAGACAGATTTTAAATGGAGGCTTAAAACTATGAGTAAAAGAAAATTAAAGAAA
>CALXZR010000034.1 GCA_944393295.1 uncultured Clostridia bacterium | reverse complement strand
AATGATTACCTTCCTTCCAAGCTTGCACAAATCCACCAATAACTTGATGATAAATATCATCTCCTTCAATTAATGCAGATTTATTATATGATTTTGCAAGTTCTTTAGAAATAATACTTTTTCCTACTCCTGCTGGACCAGTAATTATATATAGGTTAGGCATTGTTTAAAACCTCCTTGTATAATAATGTTAATTTAAGAAAAAGAGCTTAACATTATTTATTTTTTATATATTATCAAAATTATTTGGTTTGGTCAATTTTTTGGCATTATTTAAACATATAAGTGGTGTGTTGACTAAGAAAATTTGATATGCTATATTGTAAATATAATTGAGAAATGAAATAAAAGGTAGGTGTTATTAAAATATTATGACACTAGAAGAACTAATTTATAAATATCAAACAAAAAATGAGATAATAATAAAAAGAAAAAATGAAATATTAGATTTCACAGTAACCACAGGTATAATTTTAAAACATGACTTAGTAATATATGCAGATTCAGAAGAGTTGAGAGTTGGAAATACAATAGTAAAAATGACCGATTTAAGAAAATTGTATTTTTTCAAGGTTAGAAATAGATATGGTGGTTATGCTTGCTCTTTAGAAATTGTAGGAAAAAGCATGGTAAATAGCAAAAGCATAACAATTACAACATTATCAGAAGAAGATTTGGACAAGATAGATAAATTATTTGATTATTTCATATTTTCTAACGAAAAAGATTACAACAAATTAACTTCACCAAATTATGAATTCCTAATTGATTCAAATTCAAATATATGTAAACGCCAATTAAATATATACACTGAAGAACAAAAAAACTGTATGTATATAAAAACAAATAATAAAGAATATATTTTCTATAAAATATTGCCAAAAACTTATTACCAAAAATATTCAAAAAAGAAATATTTGTTATTTGAAACAAGGTTTGATAACCAAAATTATATGGATGTGTGGATTGAAAAGAATGCAGTCCTAAGAAAATTTAAGTTAATAAAATTATTGATTATTTTTTCTACTATTCTAGCTATTTCTTTTTTTGGTTACTTAATTGTAAAAATAACGAAGGATTTTCAAAAAAATGTTCAAGAAATGGAAATTGCAAAAGAACAGGAGGAAACTCGTCGAGAAGAAATATTGAAGAAAGAAGAACAAATAAAAGAATTGCTTCCATATTTTAATATTTATTATGAAGATGGTTTTATATATAGAGAAGAGGATGATTTTAATAAATCTGATGATAATATTCTTGCAAATAACGAGCTTGAAAATAATAGGCTAGAGGATAATATTCTTGTAGAGAACGGGTTGGAAGATAATAGGTTCGATGACCATAGATACAAGGACGCGGATTTGATTTGTGTTTTTGAGTTTGAAGATGGTGAAAAATTGTATAGAGTGTTTGATGTGAATGATAGAATTGATTTGAATAGGGTTGATTTTAAGGATAATCGTATGTGCAAGGTGTATATGGTTTTTAGAGGAAATATAGTTTATGATGGTGAGAAGGAATTTGTTTCTGATGCTGTTATTAGTAATGTGTTGGAGATAGAGGTGTAGATGGATTGTGGAATTGTATTATGAATGGTGTAGGGGGAATTTGAAAGTGAAATATAAAAAGCAAAAAGCTTGTTGAAAAATAAATTGTTTTGTTATATATATAATATAATAGAAGAGTATAGATAAATGGGGGAAATAAAATGGCAAAAAAAGAATCAAGTACAACACTTGGATATGAGGATAAATTATGGCAAGCAGCGGACAAGTTAAGAGGTAGTATGGATGCGGCAGAATATAAGCATGTTGTGCTAGGGCTAATATTTTTGAAATATGTATCTGATGCTTTTGAAACTAGACAGAAACAATTAGAAAAGGAAGAACTTGCGGATCCAGAAGACAAAGACGAGTATATTTCTGAAAATGTATTTTGGGTTCCAAAAGAAGCAAGATGGGAAGAAATATTAAAGCATGCAAATACACCAGAGATAGGTCAGATTATAGATAGAGCAATGGAAGCTATCGAAAAGGAAAACCCAAGATTAAAGAATGTATTAAATAAAAATTATTCTAGACCAGAATTAGATAAAACAAGATTAGGTGAATTAGTTACACTATTTACAAATTTAGAAATAGGGACGGATAAAGCAAAAGAAATAGATATGCTAGGAAGAGTATATGAATATTTCTTGAGTAAATTTGCATCTGCAGAAGGAAAAAATGGTGGAGAGTTCTATACTCCAGCATGTATAGTAAAAACTCTGGTATCCATGATTGAACCATTTAATGGAAAGGTCTATGATCCTTGTTGTGGTTCTGGAGGAATGTTTGTTCAATCTTATAAATTTGTAAAAGAACATCAAGGAAATTTAAGAGATGTATCAATATATGGGCAAGAAAGAAACCCTACTACATGGAAATTGGCTAAAATGAATTTAGCGATTAGGCAAATTGATGGAAATTTAGGAGATAGGAATGCAGATACATTTTTTAATGATTTGCATAAAACTCTAAAAGCAGATTATATACTAGCTAATCCACCTTTCAATATTTCTGATTGGGGTGGAGATAAACTAAAAGATGATATAAGATGGAAATATGGTGTACCACCAGTAGGAAATGCTAATTATGCATGGTTACAGCATATGATTCATCACTTGAATCCAGAA
>CALXZR010000033.1 GCA_944393295.1 uncultured Clostridia bacterium | reverse complement strand
TAACACAAATTATGAAAGATGCTTCTAGTCCTATACATTCTCTATTAAATTCTTCTTATATAAATGAAATTTTAGAAACAGATGGCAAAGCTTTTACAAGACCTTGGTTTGGTCAGCTTATGACTGGTCCTCAGCTTATGGCTTACTTAATACAAGTAAATATGTGGCTTGAGAGATATCAGCCTAAATTAGAACTTTAATTTTTTAAAGATACTTAACTTTTATTTACAATAAAAATTACGCACAAAAGGAAGCTCCAGGAGCTTCCTTTCATGTTTAAATCCAAAAATAATTTTGAATCATTAACTTTAGTTTAATTAAGAGTTGCCACGGAGTTGCTGGACACCACTGACCAGTTGGATCTTCGTTTTTGAGCCATAACACAGACGTAATATAAGCATTTACATATAAGTTCATAATCATATACTGTATTTCTACGATATTTTTTATATTTACCGTTTTATAAACTTGTGCAATATAATCGAAATACCCAATTGCATCATCTTCAAAACTAATCTTTTCATATATTGCCCTTATATGCTTTAGCTCTTCTGCCTCTTTTGGATCATAAAAGTTTGTTAAATGTCCCATTTGGTCATATTTATGCCCTAATGCACTTATTGCTATTTCAATAAAATCTTTAAACTCTTTATGAAATTTTTCTGTCTGAAACTCTATATTTGGTTTTATACCGCAAAGAGACTGCTCACGTAAGATGCGTCCAAGATACAAAATTAATATATCGACTAAATCAGATATTTCTTTTTCAAAGCTAATTTTTCTGTATTCGTAATATAAGTATCCCCAAAAGCTCATTAAAGTTAGTGCATATATCATTTCATATTCCTTTAAACATCCTCCTGTTATTATTATGCCTCTTTCGCACAATATTTTTATTGTTCCATTACGCTTTTCTTCCAAGTAAAAAGAATCTATCGCATCTATTAATTTAAAAATTCTTTTCTCCTTTAAAGCTAGCCTTTTAAGTTCTGCTTTTAATCTTTCTAAAGCATTTCTTAATTCTTCTGCCTTTTGTAAAGGATATGTGATATTTTCCTCATAAATGTATGTGCTATTAACTTCTATATTGAAAATCTGATTTGCATCTATACTCAATACTTTGCAAATTTTTTTAACAAGTTCTGGAGCTATTTTTTTAGATTGATTGTTCTCTAGTTTACTTAATATACTTTGACTAATCCCTATTCGTTTTGCAAACTCTCCTCCTGTTAACCCCTTCTTTTTCCGTGCTTCTCTTATAGTTTCTCCAAAAGTCTTTGGCATAACCTTTCCTCCTATTTTTTTTTAATTTCTATATATTATATCAGTTAGGTTACATAATGTCAATCGTATTGATTTGCTATGTCTAGTAGCGAATAAGAAGTTTTCTTAATCTGCTATGTTTTTTGCTTTATACTTTTTTCTTAATTACTACTGATATCTTTAATTTAATAAAATTCGTTAACAAGATTAAATTTTTCTAAAACTCCTCTTTTAATTCATTTTCAATTGCAATTAATCTATTATACTTAGCAACTCTATCTGTTCTACAAGGTGCTCCAGATTTTATATACCCTGCATTTACAGCAACTGCTAAATCAGCAATAAAGGTATCTTCTGTTTCTCCTGAACGATGTGAAATAACTACTTCATATCCATTTTGTTTTGCAGTTTCTATACAATCTAGAGTTTCTGTAACTGTACCTATTTGATTTGGTTTTATTAAAATACTATTTGCTACATCTTCCTCTATTCCTCTTGTTAGTCTTTCTCTATTTGTTACAAAAAGGTCATCTCCAACCAGCATAATATCGCTTGAAAGATCATCTGTTAAATTTTTCCAGTTTTCCCAATCTTCTTCTGCTAATCCATCTTCTATTGAAATAATTGGATATTTATTGCACAAGTCTTCTAAATAATCAATCATCTCTTGTGGTGTTTTTAGCTCTCCTGTTTTCCAAAACAAATATCCTTCTTTTCCATCTTTTTTTGCTGCTTCATACATTTCAGTACTTGCTATATCTAAAGCTAAGGAAACCTCTCCTCCAACTTCATAACCTGCTGCTTTTATCGCTTCTAAAATATATTTAAAAGCTTCTTCTTCATTTTTTAGATTTGGAGCAAAGCCACCTTCATCTCCGACTGACGTAGAATAACCATTTACTTTCAAAATTTTCTTTAATGAGTGATAAATTTCTGCTCCCATTCTTATTGCTTGTCTAACATCTTTTGCCCCTGCTGGCACTATCATAAATTCTTGTATATTAATATTATTATCTGCATGCTTGCCTCCATTTAAAATATTCATCATTGGTATTGGAAGCATTTTACTATTTATTCCACCTAAATAATTGTAAAGTGAAAGTCCTAAAGATTCTGCAGCCGCTTTACAAACAGCCATAGATACTGCTAAGGTTGCATTTGCCCCAAGCTTTGATTTGTTTTTTGTACCATCTAATGCAATTAAAGTTTCATCAATTTTTATTTGATTATATACATTCATTCCTTCAATTTTTTTAGCAATTTTTTTATTTACATTTTCAACTGCTTCTAATACACCTTTTCCAGAAAATCTATTTTCATCTCCGTCTCTTAATTCTACAGCTTCAAAACTACCTGTAGATGCTCCTGAAGGTGCCATACCAACTCCGCAAAATCCTCCTTCAGTAACTACTTCAACTTGAATTGTTGGATTTCCTCTAGAATCTAAAATTTCCCAAGCTTTTACACTTTCTATTTTTAAACAATCTTTCATAATTTTTTTCCTTTCTAATTTTTTTACTATTATTTCCATTTTGATATTTCTTATGTAATTTTATTCTTTTTCTAAGTTATAAAGTTATACAAAACTATATTTTTTAATAACTTTCTAACTTATAATATTTTATTTGACGACTTACCTCAAAAGATAAAAAAACAAGAATAATATTCTAAAGAAACTCACCATTATCGTGGATGACTTTCCTAAGAATATAAAAAAATAGAAGCAGTTTTCCTATATGAATTACTACTTCTATAACTATATTTTTTATTACAATTTTTGCTACATTTATATTACTATTTTTTATTGTTCCAATTTAATATTTGATTATTAAAATTTCCACTTTCCTCAGTATCAATAATATCTTCTTGCTTTTTCTTCTTAATAAAATTAATTTTCTTTTTTTGCTTTGGCATACTTACTTTAGATTGAGCTAAAGCTTCATCTACAGTTAAAGTTTTTTCATAGTCTATAATATTTTTTAAAGGAAGTTTATATATTCCTTCAACATATTTTTCTTTTTTTAGTACACCATTATCTTTTACATATTGTAAATATTTTTCTATAATTTTTCTATCTTTTTTTGGATATAGCTCTATATCCTTGTCTATATATTGATATCTCCAAATTATATGTCTTTCGTAAGAATCAAATGGTAAAGTATTTAAATTTTCATAACCAAATTCTATTTTAAATTGGTAATTTTCTATTGAGATAACAATATTGCTCCAAACTTTTCTTTTATGCTTTATTAAACTATCTCTAAGAGATTTTATAGTATGATATAAATCTGTTATAAATTTAGAATATTCCTCCTCATCTATATCAAACAATGCTGGAATCTCATAGCAATTTACTGGTTTTTTCTTTATAATTCCTTTTGGAAAATAATAAAAATACATTTCTCCTTTTGGTCTACCCTTAGGTACATCAACAATAGAAGTATATAAAAATATACTTTCCCATTTTTCTGGAATTATATAAAATAATTTCTTTTGTATTTCCGAATAAATTACTTTCTCTTCTGGTAAGCTTATCATAAAAATCTCCTATTAATCTTCTAATAAACTTTCGCCTGTCATTTCTGCTGGTTTTTCAAGTCCCATTATATCTAACATTGTTGGTGCCAAGTCTGCTAAACGTCCTTCTTTTAACTTTTTATTTAAACCAATTAGTGCTAAAGGCACTGGATTTGTTGTATGAGCAGTATGTGGCTCTCCTGTTTTATAGTCAATCATTTGCTCACAATTTCCATGGTCAGCAGTAATTAGTAGCACTCCGTTTACATTATTTATTGCTTCTACAACTTTTTGAACACATTTATCAATAGCTTCTAAAGCTTTAATTACAGCTTCCATACTTCCAGTATGACCTACCATATCTGGATTTGCAAAATTTAATATAATTGCATCATATTTTTTAGACTCAATAGCCTCTACCACTTTGTCTGTAACCTCATAAGCACTCATTTCAGGTTTCATATCATATGTTTCAACCTTTGGAGATGGAACTAAAATTCTATCCTCTCCTGGATATTGTTTTTCCTCTCCACCATTAAAGAAAAATGTTACATGTGCATATTTTTCTGTCTCTGCAATTCTTAATTGAGTTAGTCCTTTACTACTTATATACTCTCCAAAAGTATTTTTTATTTCCTCTTTTTTAAAAGCAATTTCTACATTTGGCATTGTTTCATCATAAGGTGTCATACATACAAAAAATGTTTTCTTATATTCTCTTTCAAATCCATCAAAATTTGGATCTACAATACTTCTAGTTATTTCTCTTGCTCTATCTGGTCTAAAATTAAAGAATATAATAGAATCATTTTCTTCAATAGTAGCTAGTGGCTCTCCATTTTTATTTGTTATTACTGTTGGAACAACAAATTCATCAAATACTTCTTTTTGATATGATTCTTCAATTGCTGTTGTTGCACTTATTGCTTTTTCACCTATTCCACAAGCTACAGCTTGATAAGCCTTCTCAACTCTTTGCCATCTTTTATCTCTATCCATGCTGTAAAATCTTCCAGATAAAGAAGCAATTTTTCCAACACCTTTTTCCTCCATTTTAGCTTCTAATTCTGAAATATATCCTTCTGCAGAAGCTGGTGGAGTATCTCTACCATCTAAAAAGCAATGAACAAATACATTTTCAAAATCTTTTCTTTTTGCAAGTTCTAATAAAGCATATAGATGACGATTGTGACTGTGTACTCCTCCATTTGAAACTAATCCCATTATATGCAATTTTGAATTATTTTTCTTACAGTTTTCAATTGCTGCAACAAATTCTGGATTACTAAAAAAATCTCCATCTTCTATTGATTTTGTAATTTTAGCTAAATCTTGATATACAATTCTTCCAGCTCCAATATTAGTATGTCCAACTTCTGAATTTCCCATTTGTCCTTCTGGTAAACCAACATCTAAACCACTTGTATGAATTATTGTATTTGGATTTTCAGATAATATTTTATTTAAATTAGGAATATTAGCTAGTTTTACTGCATTTCCTTGTGTTTGTTCATTTATTCCAAATCCATCTAAAATCATTAACATTGTTGTTTTCTTATCCATATTTTACGCTCCTCTTAGTTCACTTTAAATTCACTTATTAAATTTTATCCTATATTATTATTTTAATTAAATTTTATAATTATTGTTCATCATATTTAACGATTTTTGAAAATTCATCAGGCTTTAAGCTAGCTCCGCCTACTAAGCCTCCATCTATATCACTACAATTGAATAATTCTTTTGCATTTGAAGATTTTACACTTCCACCATATTGAATAATTACTTCATCTGCAACATCTCTACCATAGATTGTAGCAATTTCTTCTCTTATAGCTTTTATGCTATTATTTGCATCTTCAGAAGTTGCTGTTTTTCCTGTTCCAATAGCCCAAATTGGCTCATAAGCAATTATAATACCTTTAACTTGCTCACCATTAAATCCTTCTAAAGCTAATTTTGTTTGCTTAGTAATCACTTCTTCTGTTTTTCCAGCTTCTCTTTGTTCTAGAGTTTCTCCTACACAAACAATTGGTTTTAATTCATTTTCTAAAGCAGCTTTAATTTTTTTATTAACAGTTTCATCTGTTTCTGCAAAATATTGTCTTCTTTCTGAATGTCCAATAATTACATATTCTACACCTATTGCTTTTAGCATTTTAGCTGAAACTTCTCCAGTATAAGCTCCTTTTTCTTCAAAATGAACATTTTGTGCTCCTATTTTTATATTTGTATTTTGTGCATTCATTATACAATAAAATAAATCTGTATATGGAACACATAAAATTACCTCTGCTTTTGCATCTTTTACTAAAGGCTCAAAAGCTTGAATATAATCAATAGCTTCGTTTGGAAGCATATTCATTTTCCAATTTCCTGCAACTACTTTTCTACGCATATATTAATCTCCTTTCTCTTTTTGTGTTTTTACACTATCCTTCTGCAACTTCATAAAACTTTTTAAAGCATCAAATATTGTATTATACTTATCAACCAGTCCCTCTTCATATGGTAATCTTGTCATACTATTAGATATAAAACCTATTGAATCTTCAAAATTTAGCCAGCCTTTGTTAATTGCTTCAACTCCATCTATAGAAATTACATCTTTATTTTTTACTTTTAAGGCATAGCAACTAACAAAGCATTTTAAATTTTTTCTGTTGGTTTCATCTTGTAGATTAGTATAATCAACATCTATTTTTCCCAAGTATTGCACATTTCGTGCAATACTTTCCGGAATTTTAAGTTCTTCTCCTAATTCTCGAACCATACACTGAATAGGAACTTCTCCAGATCTGACATGACCAGAACATAAATCTAATTTTCCTGGATCTAAAAATCTTTTTCCTCTTTTTTCAAATAATATTTTATTTGTTTCTTCATCAATTACAAAACAAGTACAACAATTTATCCAAGGTACATCACCTTGCATTGAATAATATTCTCTTTTAGAAATTGTTCCTATTTTTACACCTTGTTCTGTATAAATATCTATCATTTCAGCCATTTTTATCTGCCCTTTTATTTATCTTGTAAAGCTTCTATTCCAGGTAATTTCTTTCCTTCTAAGAACTCTAAAGAAGCTCCACCACCTGTAGAAATATGAGTAAATTTATCTGCTAGTCCTGCTTTTTCAATAGCTGCAGCTGAATCACCACCACCTACTATTGTTACGGCATCTAAGTCAGCTAAAATTTTAGCAATTGAGTTTGTACCAATTGCAAATTGGTCAAATTCAAATAATCCAACTGGACCATTCCAAATTACAGTTTTAGCATTTTTTAGTTCTTCTGAATATAAAGCAATTGTTTCTGCTCCAATATCAAATCCTTCCCAGCCATCTGGTATTTCAGTAAATTTAACTGTTTTACTTTCTGTATCTTTGCTAAATTCTTTACCAACTTTTGTATCTATTGGTAACATAAATTTAACACCTTTTGCTTTTGCCTTTTCCATTAATTCTTTTGCTAAATCTAATTTATCTTCTTCACAAATAGAATTTCCTACTGAATACCCCATTGCTCTAAAGAAAGTATAAGCCATTGCTCCACCTATCATTAAAACATCAACTTTTTCTAATAAAGATTCGATTACACCTATTTTATCTGAAACTTTTCTTCCACCTAAAATAGCCATAAATGGTCTTTCTGGATTTTCTAATGCAGAACCCATAAAGTTTAATTCTTTTTCTATTAAAAATCCTGATACAGCTGGAAGATAACTTGCAACACCTGTAGTTGAGCTATGTGCTCTATGAGCAGTTCCAAAAGCATCATTTACATATACTTCTGCCAATGAAGCTAATGCTTTTGATAATTCTTCGTCATTTTTTTCTTCTCCTGGCTCAAATCTTACATTTTCAAGAAGCATAATGTCTCCTTCTTTTAAAGCTGCTGCTTTAGCTTTTGCATCTTCTCCAACAACATCTTTTGCTAAGATAACTTCTTTTCCTAATAATCTAGAAAGCTCTTTAGCTACTATATCTAATGAAAATTCTGGTTTTACTTCTCCCTTTGGTCTTCCTAAATGAGAGCATAATATAATTTTTGCATTATTTTCTAATAAGTATTTTATTGTTGGCAATGCAGCAACAATTCTTCTATTATCTGTTATAACTCTATTTTCATCGTAAGGTACATTAAAATCACATCTTACTAATACTTTTTTTCCTTTCACATCAATATCTTTTACTGTTTTCTTATTCATAACGAATCCTCCCTTTCTAACTACATAAAATGCTTTGCAGTTTCTTTTTTAACAGTTCTATTGTATAGTATTTTTTTCCAGTTTTCAAGTAGTTATTCTAAGAAAAATGACTTTATAAAAATAATTCTATATACAAAAAAAGAAAGCAATGTTTAAAATTGCTTTCTTTATATTTCTATTTTATTTTTTTACAGATGCAATATAGCAAGCTAAGTCTACTAATTTATTTGAGTATCCCCATTCATTATCATACCAAGCTACTAATTTAACAAATGTATCTGTTAACATTATTCCAGCTGATGCATCAAAAATTGATGTATGAGGATCTGAAATAAAGTCTGAAGAAACAACTGGTTCGTCTGTATATTCAATAATTCCTTTAAATTCATTTTCAGAAGCTTCTTTCATAGCCTTACAAATTTCTTCATATGTCGTTGGTTTTGCTAAATTACATGTTAAATCAACAACTGAAACATCAACTGTTGGTACTCTAAATGACATACCTGTTAATTTTCCATTTAATGATGGAATAACTTTTCCAACTGCTTTTGCAGCTCCTGTTGAAGATGGAATAATATTAGCTGATGCAGCTCTACCACCTCTCCAATCTTTTTTAGAAGCACCATCAACTGTTTTTTGTGTTGCTGTTGTGCTGTGTACAGTTGTCATTAATCCCTCTGTAATACCAAATTTATCATTAATAACTTTAGCAAGTGGTGCTAAGCAGTTTGTTGTACATGATGCATTTGATACAATATTCATTTCTGGCTTATATTCTGTATTATTAACTCCCATAACAAACATTGGAGCATCTTTTGATGGAGCACTAATAACAACTTGTTTTGCACCTGCATCTAAGTGTGCTTGTGCTTTTTCCATTGTTGTAAATACTCCAGAACATTCTAATACATATTCAACTCCTAATTCTCCCCATGGAATGTTGTGTGGGTCCATTTCATTATATACTTTTATTTCTTTTCCATTTACAATTAAATTTCCATCTTTTTCTTCGATTGTTCCATTAAATCTTCCGTGTACTGTATCAAATTTTGTCATATATGCCATATAGTCTGCTGTAACAAATGGATCATTAACTGCTACAACCTCTACATCTTCTTTAGCTAAAGCTGCTTGGAATGATAATTTTCCAATTCTTCCAAAACCATTAATTCCTAGTTTTACTGACATAAAAATCCTCCCATTCTGATACCATTTTATAAGTATCATTAAAATTTAGTCTACTTGACCAAAAGTATTTTATAACATTTTTATTTTCTTTGCAATAGTTTTTTTAACTTATATTTTATATTGTCCTTTAATATATCAATCAAAACTTTCTCAAATTTACAAAAATAAACTTTACTTGCAACAAAAATAGAGATAGCAAAACTATCCCTAATTTTATTATTAATTTTATTTTTAGCTATTATTTTTTTCTTTTAAACAAAGTAATTTCTTGGAATAAAAAGTCATGTAATTCTGGAAATTTAACTTCTTGGAATAGAAAATCATGAACTTCTCCTAAAACTTTTTCTTCTTTTGGTGTTAATTCAAGTACTATTGGTTTATTTAAATCTATTTCTTGAAACAAGAAGCCTTTAACTTTTCCCCACAATCCAATTTCTGCAGGTAAGTTACTTCCACTATTTTCATTTAAATTATACTCTTTCATATTGTTTCCTCCTATGTATATCTCGAACTCTTTACATTATTTATACTATATTTTATTAATTTGTTCAATATTTTTTTATAAATTTAATTATTAAGTTTTAATTACCAAAATATTACATTTGTTACATTATTTTTCCTATTAATTCTAAATTACTAATTTCTTGGGTTTTTACTGCTAAAATTTTATTGCTAATATCTGTATCACTCTTAGCTTTTATCATTATATAATTTGCTGTGTGTCCCTTATAAAAATCATTATCTTTATCTTCAAATAAAACTTCTACTTCTCTTCCAATATATTTATTTAAATATTCTTTCTCATTTTCATCTGAAAGTTTTAATAGAATTTTACTTCTTTCCTCTTTTTTAGTTCCTGATACTTGCTCTTTCATTTCAGCAGCCTTTGTTCCTTTTCTTTCAGAATACTTAAATATGTGTGTTTTATAAAACTTAATATCTTTCAAAAACTCATAAGTTGTTTTAAATTCCTCATCAGTTTCTCCTGCAAAACCAGCTATAATATCTGTTGTTAATATAACATCTTCATAAGTATTTCTTAGCTTATATACAATTTCTTTAAACTGCTCAGCTGTATATCTTCTATTCATTCTTTTTAGAGTTTCTGTACAACCACTTTGAAGAGATAAATGAAAATGATGACAAATTTTTTCTAGCTTTTTTAATCTCTGTATTGTTTCATCTGTAATCCAAAGAGGTTCTATAGATCCTAATCTAATTCTTTCAATTCCATCTATTTTATTTATTTCTTCTAATAAATCTATTAAACCATAATTATTTTTAAAATCTTTTCCATAAGAAGCAACATGTATTCCTGTAATTACAACTTCTTTTATTCCTTTTTTGCTTATATCTTTTATTTCATTTAATACACTTTCTGGCTCTCTACTTCTAACTCTACCTCTTGCATAAGGAATAATACAATACGAACAAAATCTATCACAACCATCTTGTACTTTTATAACAGCTCTTGTCTTTTCTGTATATGTAATATCTCCAAAATCTCCATATTTACTATTGTGCAGAACATCATCAAGAGATACTTTTTTTCCATATTTAATATAATTTTCTACATTTTCTACAATATCTACTTTTTCATTTGTTCCTAAAGTCAAATCAATTTCTGGAATTTTTTCAATTTCTTCTTTTGCAACCTGTACATAGCAACCAACAGCAATAACTATAGCTGATTTATTTAACTCTTTTGCTCTTCTTAAGGTTTGTCTTGACTTTCTATCAGACATATTTGTAACTGTACAAGTATTTACAATATATATATCCGCTTTTTCCTCAAAATTAACTATTTCATATCCAGCCTCTTGAAACTTTTGAATCATACCATTTGTTTCATATTGATTTACTTTACAACCGTAATGTATAAAAAGCTACTTTTTTTTGTTCCATATATTAACTCTCTTTCAGTTTTATATTCTAAAGTATTATACTACCAATTTATATAAAAATCAAATATATATAATAAAAGAAAAGTCTAGTATAAAACTAGAACTTTTCTTTTAGTGTATAAATAAAGAATTTGATTAATGGCTTTCGATTTTATTATCTATTCATTCTATCTATTTTGTCTAAATTATCTAAGGCTTTTCCTGTACCTATTGCAACACAAGATATTGCATCTTCTGCAATCATTACATTTATACCTATTTTTTCTTGCAATAATTTATCTAATCCATCAACTAAACAGCCTCCACCTGTCATATAAATTCCTTTATCGCTAATATCTGCTGCAAGTTCTGGTGGAGTTTTTTCTAATACAGAATGAACCGCATCTACAATCATCATAGCAGGCTCTTCTAAAGCCTCCATTAATTCACTAGAATAAATTGTTATAGTCTTTGGAAGTCCTGTAAATAAATCTCTTCCTCTAACATCCATTTCCATATCTTGAAATTTAGGATAAACACATCCAATGCTTACTTTTAATTCTTCAGCTGTTCTTTCACCTATCATAACATTATGTTTTTTCTTTATATATTTAACAATATATTCATCAAATTTATCTCCAGCAACTTTTATAGATGTGCTTACTACAGAACCACCTAGAGAAATAACTGCTATATCAGTAGTTCCTCCACCAATATCTACAATCATATTTCCAGAAGGCTTAGATATATCAATTCCTGCACCAATTGCAGCTGCAATTGGTTCTTCAATTAAATAAACCTTTCTTGCTCCTGCATTTGAAGCTGCATCTATTACAGCTTTTTTTTCAACTTCAGTTACCTGTGAAGGTATACATATCATAATTCTAGGTGAAAACAAGAATTTTCCACCTATTTTATTTATAAAATATTTAAGCATTTTTTCTGTAACTGTATAATCTGAAATAACACCATCTCTTAAAGGTCTTGTAGCTACTATGTTTCCTGGTGTTCTTCCAAGCATTCTTCTAGCCTCATGACCAACTGCTAGAACTTCATTAGTTACATTATTTACTGCCACAACAGAAGGCTCTCTTAAAACAATCCCTTTGCCTTTTACATATGCAATAACAGTAGCAGTTCCTAAATCAATTCCTATATCTTGTCCAAACATCAGCTCTTCGTCCCCTTCTATATTATATATCAAATTAAAAATTACTATTTGTTTTAGTAATTTTTATACAAAATTTATTTAAAAAACATTTTATTACATTTACGTTACGATTATATTACACTTTTTGTAAAATATCAACCTTTTCATATAAATTTATGTAATTTATTATTCTACATTTTTTTCTACTTTTATATTACATATTTTTTAACTAAAAGCTCTTTTATTATTGTTATATCATACCTTTTATGATATAATTTCAATAATTTTAAAGATAGGGGTTTTATTTATGAAAAAATATATCAAACAATATTTGCCTATTGTAACTTTTTTAATTTTAGTTGCTATATGCATTTTTTTAATAGGAAGCTCAAACTTATTTGCACCAGATGAATATAACTATTCAAACATTTACAATACTACTCAAAGAATTTCTTCTTTAAAAGATTTACAAGTCTCTTTAACTGGTTTTTACAATAACTGGACTGGTCGAATTTTAGTACATGGTGCTATACAACTATTTTTATGGCTTAATATAAATTGGTTTTATGTACTTAATTCTTTAGTATTTGTATTTTTCCTAATTGGAATTATAAAATTATTTAGAAATAAAGTTTCTGTTTTCTATTTATCAATTACTTTATTTCTTATTATATATTGTACGCGTGCTTTTAGTGACAAATATATTTGGATATCAGGAAGTTTAAATTATCTATGGCCTACTTGCTTAATGCTATATACTTTAAGCTTTTTCTATAACGGTATTGTTCACAACAAAAAATATTCTGCCATTAATACTATTTTCTTTTGGATAATTGCCTTTCTTACTGGCTGGTCTCAAGAAAATATAGCTTTTGTAACAGGCTCTTTTATAATAGCAATTGTTTTATTTAATTTAAAGAAATTATTGAAATTACCTATAAAAGAAAAAATATACTGGATAACTAGTATTATAATCTTTGGTATTGGAAGTATGCTTTTAATTTTTGCACCAGGAAACTTTGTAAGATTAAATACAAATGAACATTCTCAATTATATATAATAAATATAGCCAGAAATCTATTTCATATACAAGATCTTATTGTTATATATATAGTTTTATTTATAGCAGTCTTTATAAAAGAAAATAATGCTGGAAAAAAATATACCGTTTGCTTTGAGCAATTAAAATATATTATTTTTCCTTGTGCAATAGCAATGTTACCTATGCTTATAATATCAGAATTTTATGACAGAAGTATGTTACCTTATGAAACACTTGTTATAGCAGGAATAATTTATAGTTTAAATGTTCTAATAAAAAATACAAGTAATAGAAATAAAATTTTGCTAGGATCAACCATACTATTTGGTTTCTGTAGTTTATTTCCTTTATTTAGCAATTCTATTTTTTGTATAAAATATTTAAAACCTTACAAAGAAACTTATCTTTCTCAAGCAGAAGAACAAAAACAATCAGGAAGCTCTAATTTAGTTTTAAAGCAATTTGAATATTTCGATAAAATTCCTGTACAAAGTATGATTTGCGATAATTTCTTAGATTCTTTAAGTAATGATTTTATTAATCAATTTGCAGCAAGATATTTTAGTGTAGCATCTATCAACTGTATTAGAGAAAATTATTGTCAAATTGAAATATCTACTGATATTAAAACAACAAATTCATTTGTTGTAGTAGATGCAGAAAACAATGTTATTGCAACAAGAATTTTAAACTCTAAACATCCTATTTCTGATATAAGTGAGCAAATTATATTTGAAATTCCTATTAATCAATTAGACAATGCAATATTTACTATTCCAGAAGATTTACAAAACCACATTACTTCAATAACCTATCGTGAAGTTGGAAAAACAGAATCAATAGATAAAAATACCTTAAATTTCGGAGGAACAACAATTGAAAACTAATAAAAAAACTAATTCAGCTAAAATAATATTTAATCGTTTTTCTATTAATTTTGTTACAATTTTAGTAGCTATTATTTTAATTGCTTTAACTATTTGTACTTTATTTATAAGAGCAAATTTTAGAAATACAACATATACTGATTATAATGAAGGTATTTATTATACTATCAACTTTATTCCAACTATTTTAATTGGAATAATTTTATTAACAAGTATATTTTACCTTGTATATAATATTTCCAAAAAATTAAACATAAAAATTATCCTTATTCTAAGCTTAAGCTTAGTCACAATTTTTAGTTTATTCTGGGTAAATTTTGTACAAGCTCCTGTAAAGGCTGACCAGAAATTCGTACTAGCTGCTGCAATCTCTTTTAAAAATGGTGACTATAGTTTTTTAGATGAAGGAGGCTATTTATTTTTACATCCTTTACAACTTGGCATTGTGTTTTTCTTAGAATTTTTAATTAATATATTTTTTACAAGTTCTCCTCTTTTAATACAAAATTTAAATATATTATTTACAATAATTTCTTTTTATATATTATACAAAATCACTAAATTGATTTATAAAAACGAAGAAATTAATAAAATGCTTTTAATAATTTTTCCTAGTTTCTTAGTTTTACCAATGCTGTGCGTAATGGTTTATGGTAATATTTTTGGTTTTGCCTTTTCTCTTATTGCAATATACCTTTTACTGCTATATTATAAAGATAGAAAAGTTAAATATTTATTAATTGCTTGTTTTAGTTTAATTTTTTCTATAATACTAAAAAGTAATTATGAAATTATTATGATAGCCTTTATAATTTCCTTAATTTTAGATTGTATTCAAAAATTTGACAAAAAAAACCTTTTAATAGTATTATTAACATTAGTATTATTCGTATTTAGCAATAAAGCAATTATTAAATATGCAGAATTGCGTACTGGAAAAGAAATAAGTGATGGTACACCAATGATTTCTTATATTGCAATGGGAATTCAAAAGCCTGCAACTAGAAATGCTGGTTGGTACAATGAAGGCAAAAATGTAGAAGCTATTTATAATGATAACAATTATAATACAGAAGCTGCAAAAGCGGAAAGCATTGAAATAATAAAAAATAGACTAGAAGAATTCATTTCTTCACCAAAAACTTTTATAAAATTCTATGCAGACAAAATTTTATCAACTTGGTGTGAACCAGCCTTTCAAGGAATATGGTCAGCAGAACCTTTAGATGAATTTGAAAACTCATCAAGCGAATATCAAAACTATATTCAAAACAATAAAATTTTGCAGAGTATTTTTCATGGCAAGCTTCATACATTTATAACCTATTATTTAAATATATTTGAAGTTTTAGTATTTGCCATGTCTAGTGTTTCTACAATTTATAATATTAAATTAAAAAAATTTACAGAGCAAAATTTTATTTTATTACTTAGCCTTTTAGGTGGCTTTTTATTCCATATACTATGGGAAACCAAGTGTATTTATGTGATACCATTCTACTTCTTGTTACTACCTTCTGCTGCATGCGGTTTTAAAATTGTATTTGAACTAGTTAATAAAAAATTAAACATAGAAAAAAATTAATTTAGAAAGGATTTAAATTTATGGATAAAATATCTGTTATTGTTTCTTGCTATAATGAAGAAAAAGCGTTACCTCTATTTTACGAAGAAATGGAGAAACAAATTAAGAACTTTGAAAATGTAGATTTTGAATATATATTTGTAAATGATGGTTCTTCAGATAATACTTTAAAAGTTATGAAAGAATTAAATAAAAAAGATTCAAAAGTTAGATATATTTCTTTTTCTAGAAATTTTGGAAAAGAAGCAGCTATGTATGCAGGTTTAGAAGCTAGTACTGGAGATTTTGTTACTTTAATGGATGCAGACTTGCAAGATCCTCCTGCTTTATTAAAAGAAATGTATGATGCTATAAAAAATGAGGGCTTTGATATGGTTGGAACTAGAAGAGTAACAAGAAAAGGTGAACCTCCAATTAGAAGTTTCTTTGCTAGAATGTTTTATAAAATTATTAATAAAATGTCAAAAGTTCAAATGGTTGATGGAGCTAGAGATTATATGCTTATGACCAGACAAGTTACAAATTCATTATTGGAATTAAAAGAATATAATCGTTATTCTAAAGGTTTATTCAGTTTTGTAGGCTACAAAGTAAAATGGATTGAATACGAAAATATTGAAAGAGTTGCTGGTGAAACTAAATGGTCTTTCTGGAAATTATTTAAATATGCAATTGAAGGAATTACAGCCTTCTCTACTACTCCTTTAATATTTTCTTCTGTTCTTGGAATATTATTTTGTATAATTTCATTTTTACTAATATTAGTTATTATAGCAAAAACGCTTCTATATGGAGATCCTACAAGTGGTTGGCCTTCTTTAGTTTGTATTATATTTATGGTTAGCGGTGTTCAATTATTTTCTCTTGGCATAATAGGACAATATTTGTCAAAAACTTATTTGGAAGTAAAGAAAAGACCTGTTTACATCGTTCGTGAAACTAGTGAAAATCCAAAGGAAGACTAATTTTGAATTTTACAAAAATTACTTACTAAAAAACTAAGTTTAAATACTTAGTTTTTTTATTTAGAAAATATTTTTTAAACGGAAACTATCTTTTTCTTTTACGTGCTCAAGCCAATATTTAGCCTCTACAAGATTCTCTAAGGCATTATTATATTCATTATTTATGGCGTTTTCCTCTAGTATTGTAATTGCATAACTTATTTTTTCAAGTTCATCATGTTCTGCAAAAAATGAAAGCTTTTTTTCCTCCTTAAACCAATCATTTTTTAAATTGCCTATGTCTTCTATAATACCGTCTATTTCCTTATCTACTTCTTCTAATTCTAACTCATTTTTATTTTCTAAAGATAATGTTAGTTCTTCATTTTTTTCTACATTTTGTAAGTTTTCTTTAAGTTCACTTAATTTACCCAAAATGCTATCTATGCTTCTATTTGCTATAAAATTAGTTATAAGCTCCAAAGCTATAATAATTATTAATATTATAATTAAAAGCCATATTTCTCGCTTTATTTTTTTCAAAATTCCTCCTTCTTTTGGCAGTATATTGTTTTATCACCATTTAAAACTACTACCAAAGCCTCTTCTGGCTTCATATTAAATTTACCAACTTCTTTTTCTAGCCAATCCTTAGTTTTTCCAATTTTCTTTAGATTGTCCATCATAATTTTACCATCTATTACTAAATCATAAGCTATTCCTTCGTATTTTGCATCAATATTAAAATCTTCAGGTTTTAAAGCTCTTTTTTCAGGCTTTTGAACAACACTTATTTGACCACTTGTTTCTAATATAGCAAATTCAACATCACCTAAATTATTTATATTATTTACTCTTAATCTTTCTTGTAATTCATTAATTGTAAAATTTTCCTGTTTTAGAGCTTTTTCATCAATCTTGCCTCTATATATTAAAATCCTTGGTTTACCACAGATAAGTTCTCTCATTCTTATACTCTTTAAATTTCCAAGAGAAATAATAATATGCATAAAAAGTAATCCTAAAATAGGGATAAATCCATATAATAATGGAATACCAATTTCTGTCATTGGAGTCGCAGCTAAATCTGCTATCATAATAGCTATAGCTAATTCAAAAGGTTGCATTTGCCCAATTTCTCTTTTCCCCATACATCTCATAACAATTAAAACAATTGAGTATAATATAATACTTTTTACAAAAATTAAAATCATTTTTTGTTTCCTTTCTTTTATGTGAATATTTTTTGCAAAAATTATTAAAATATACTTATATATTTGTTTTTATTATAAAAAATAAAAATGAATATAGCTTTTAAAAGGGAAGGAGAACAAAATGGATAACAATAATACTGATATACAATCCAGCAATAGTACAATGGGTGCTTTTGGACAAATTATTGGAAGATTTATAGTTGCAGCAATTATCCTTGGAATTACTGCATTTTTCACACCAGGTTTTTCAATTAATAATATCTGGGCTTTAGGATTAGCTGCAATAGTTTTAACAGTTATGGATTATTTAATTGTAAAATTTACAGGTCTTCATTCTATTGCTTTTGGTAAAGGTTTTGTTGGATTCGTTTTAGCAGTTATTACCTTGTATGCAACACAGTTTTTCGTTGCTGGTTATTCTATATCTTGGGTAGCTGCTATTATTGGAGCTCTAATTTATGGAGTAATTGATTATATAATTCCTGGTGAACAAAATCCTTAAGTTTGCTTTATAATATAGAATTTCTATTATTAGAGCTAAAAAGAAAAGCGATTTTATCGCTTTTCTTTCTATTTATTAAAAAATGATTTTATTTTATTTATAATTTTTTGATACCATTTTAAATTTTCAGTTACTGTTAAACTTTTTTCTTCACTATATTCTTTACTTATAGTATCATATTTATTGTCCTCATCTACTTTCTTAAATATATTATCTGGATTATATCTTTCTCTCTTTTTTATTTCTTCGTTTTCTAATAATTTTTTATCTAATTCTTTTCGTTCACTTTCTGTACACCAATATTGTCTATATATCAAAGTTATTATTCCTTTTGCTTCTTCAGATATATTTTGTTCTGAATAAGATTTTGTATAATCTAATTCGACTTTTTTATTGGCTTGATCTGCTTTACTTTGCAACATTTCTAAAATTTTTAATGGTACTTTTGCAACTAATGAAATTTCTGTATTTTCTAAAATTGCGATTGCTTCTGCTGCAACAGATGCTGTTATTTCAAACTCCATAAAATTCCCCTTCTTCTTACGTATTTTACTCTCTTTCTGTTT
Source organism: uncultured Clostridia bacterium (assembly GCA_944393295.1). The sequence goes on along the minus strand of CALXZR010000033.1, from coordinate 10,555 downwards.
CTATCTCCTTATTTCCAAATCTATTTGGATTATATTTTTCCTTCTCTGGATGTAAAAATTTATCAAAAGCTCTCGCTACTTTTTGTATAATCCCATTATCTTGGCTTTCATATGCAAAATCTTGGAACATTTCTTTATTAAATCCTCTAGTTGCTTTATTACATTCTCTTTTTAAAGCATCTGTTCCAAAACAGATATTAGGTAAACTAATTTTTGCTTGTAAATTGTATTCCGCCAAAGCTCTCATTGCTTCAACACTATCAACAATGTTTGATACTGTATAGCTAGGCAATTGGCTATATGGTATTTCTGTATATTCCATACTTGCTAAAGCTGAAGCTAAATATATATCATCATTATCTATTGCTAACAAACCTGTATTATATGTTTGATTTTTTCCAGTAACTCTTCTTGCCGCTTCAATACTTGTATCATTAGCATCTCTTGGTCCCATTAACCTATTATACTTTCCTTGATTTAGTAATATATAAGCTTCATGCATCTGAGATAATTGCTCTTTTCTTAAACTTTTAAATTCTTCTATTGAAAATCCTTTCTCAGCAAAACCACTAGCTCTATATTTTTTCTCAAAAACATAATTTTCTAATGTTTCACCCATTGCATGTCTGCCTTGTACTGTATTTTGAATTTTTGAAAAATATTGCTCGTAATTCATAATTTTCTCCAAATATTTTATATACATTTATTTTATACCAAAGAAAAATATATATCAAGTTTTTAAATAAAAAAGGAATTAAATATTTTATTATTAAAATATTAATTCCTTGAAATTTATTTTTTATTATAATATCCTTCTTTATTTATTTGTCTTTCTCTTGCAATAGATAAAGTATTATCAGGTATATCTTCTGTAATTGTAGATCCAGCAGCAACTGTAACATTGTTTCCAATTTTAACAGGTGCTACTAAACTTACATTTGAACCTATAAAAGCATTATCTCCTATAATTGTTTGATGTTTATTTACTCCATCATAATTACAAGTAATAGTTCCACATCCTATATTACAATTTTTTCCAACCTTGCAATCTCCTAGATAAGTTAAGTGCGGAACTTTTGATCCTTCTCCTATCGTTGTTTTCTTTATTTCTACACAATTTCCTATTTTTACTTTATCTTTTAGTACGCAACCTTCTCTAATAAAAGCATTTGGTCCAATTTCGCAGTTTTCTCCAATTGTTACATTACTTTGAATAATAGTATTTGGATGAATAACTGTATCTTTTCCAATTTTTACATCATCATAAATATAGATTGAATTTGCATCTTCTATAGTAACACCATTTCTCATATGTTCACTATTTATACGCATTCTCATTACTCTTGTTAATAATTCTAATTGTGCTCTATCATTTACACCTAAAATTTCTGTATTATCTTCTACAATAACAGCACCTGTTTTTAGACCTTTGTCATTCATTATTTTGATAACATCAGTTAAATAATATTCTCCTTGTGCATTATTTGGTTTTATTAATTTTAGAGCCTTTAATAGTTCTTCTATATCAAAGCAATAAATACCAGAATTTATTTCTTTTATTTTCTTCTCACTGTTACTTGCATCTTTTTCTTCAACAATCTTCTCTATACTTCCACCTTCATCACGCACAATTCTTCCATATCCTGTTGGATTTTCGTATATTGCAGTTAATAAAGTAGCATATTCTTTACTTGTAATGCTTTTTTCTATCAATTTTTTTAAGGTCTCTGGTCTTATAATTGGAACATCTCCATATAAAACAACAACTCTACCTTTTTTTCCTTGCAAATATGGTATTGCTTGCATTACCGCATGACCTGTTCCTAAAAGTTCCTCTTGATAGGCATATTTTACAGAATCTCCTAGAGTTTCTTGAACTTGTTCTCTTAAATGCCCAACAACAGCAACAACTTCATCAGATCCAACTTTGTAAGCTAGCTCTGCAACTCTTTTTACTAATTCTTTACCATAGATTTTATGTACTAGTTTTGATTTATTTGATTTCATTCTTGTACCTTTTCCAGCAGCCATAATAACAGTAATTACATATTCTTCATTATCTAAAATTTTCATAAGTTAAAATTCCTTTCTTTAAGAAACTATTTAAAATTGCTTTAAATTTATATAATTTGCTTTATATTAAATTTATAACGATTTTAGAATATCATATTTTATATTTTTATTCAATCATTTTAGAAAATTTTGTCAGTTTGCAAAAAAAATATTTTATTTTGTCTTTTATTTAATTGTTTTAGCAAATTATTTCAATTTTCTACAACAAATTTAATTATTATATATTATTCAACACTTTTTTACTTTGACACTCTAGAAATAGCTAGTCCGTCCCCAACCTCTAATATTTGACTTTCTAATCTAGTATCTTCTATCGCTTTTGCTATGTATTCTCTTAAGTGTCTTACTGCTGTTCTTTGCTTATGTTTGTTATAATCACTCAGTACATATCCCTTATATAATATATTATCAGCTAAAATTAATCCTTTATTTTTTATTAGTCTAATTCCTTCCTCTAAAAAAATTGGATATTTTCCTTTATTAGCATCTATAAAAATAATATCATATTCTTTGTTTAATGTAGGTAATATTTCAACTGCATTTCCTAAAAAAATTGTTATTTGATTTTGTACACCAATATTTTTTATATTTTCTGTTGCTTCTTTTACTCTTTCTTCACTAAGCTCTATAGTATCTATATGTGCTTCTGGTGCAAATCTTGCGAATTGGCTTGCTGAATATCCTACTGCAGTTCCGATTTCTAAAATATTTTTTGGTTTTTCTTCTTCTAATATTTTTTTTATGACCTCTAAAGTATCATCCATTATTATTGGAATATGGTCTTCTAAAGCTTTTTTCTTTACTTTTTCTAATTCTTCTAAATTTACCATTTTCTGCTCCTTTTTATTTATTTTTACTTATATCATTTTTTATATAAAAAAACAAGCGATTTAATCTTTATATGTATAAATTGGCATAAAATTTGCAGTTTATGTAAATTTATGATATAATTAAAATGACGCTAAAAATAGCTTTTGGAAAAGGAGGATACTATGTTTATATACGACGATTATTTCGATATGTTAGAGCGTCAAATGGATGGAGATAAACTCTCTTTTCTCGACAAGTGTGAGCTTTACCGGTTGCAAGAAAAGGATGATATCAACTTAGAATATGAAGTGGGCAATTTTATAAGGCCCCTCAAGTTCTTTGTTGATAACAGACATTCTCTGAATTTTCTGCAGGAGGGACTTATTTTTCAAACAATACAGGAGCTAAATATTCACAAAAGCTTCTGGGCTTTCTCGGCCAGTCCCTCTCGGAACGGATCACGCGAACTTTTTTACAGGAAACACAATTAATCCTCAAGACCCCCAGCTGGCTGCAGCAGGGGGTCGCCCCATTTTTATATGTAAAAAAAGCTTTTAGAAGTAAACTATTTTACTATCTAAAAGCTTTCTTTGATAAAATATTTATAATTATTTTGCTGCATTTCTTGCTGCTCTTTCTCTTTCTTTATTATCTAATATTTTCTTTCTTAAACGAATATTTTTTGGAGTTACTTCAACTAACTCATCATCTTGGATAAATTCTATTGCTTTTTCTAAACTCATTTGAATTGGTGGAACTAATCTTAAAGCTTCATCTGAACCTGACGCTCTTGTATTAGTTAAGTGTTTTTCTTTACATACATTTATAGCCAAGTCTTCACTTCTAGAATTTAATCCAACAATCATTCCTTCATAAACTTCTACACCTGGTCCAATAAATAAATCACCTTTATCTTGAGCATTGTATAATCCATAAGTAATTGATTTTCCTCTTTCAAAAGCAACTATTGTTCCTCTAGTTCTAGCTTGTATTTCTCCTTTATATGGCTCATATCCGTCAAATATATGACTCATTGTACCATTTCCCTTAGTATCAGTCATAAATTCAGTTCTATAACCTATTAACCCTCTTGCAGGAATTTTAAATTCAACTTTTGTATGACCAATTTCTGCTGGCTCCATATTTAGCATTTCTGCTTTTCTTTTTCCTAATTTTTCAATAACATTTCCAACACAGTCGTCTGGTACATTAACAACTAATCTTTCCATTGGTTCGCATTTAACGCCATCAATATCTTTAAAAATAACTTTTGGTCTTGAAACTAATAGTTCAAAGCCTTCTCTTCTCATAGTTTCAATTAAAACAGATAAATGCAATTCTCCTCTACCAGATACCTCAAAAGAATCTGGTGATTCTGTTTCTTTTACTCTTAAAGATACATTTCTATCTAATTCTTTAAATAAACGATCTCTAATATGTCTTGAAGTTATAAATTGTCCCTCTTGTCCAGCAAAAGGTCCATTATTTACACTAAAAGTCATTGATACTGTTGGCTCATCTATATCTACAAAAGGTATTTTTTCTGGATTATTATAATCACAAATTGTATCTCCTATATTTATATCTGTAACTCCAGATAAAGCGATAATATCACCTGCAGAAGCTTTTTCCACTTCTATTCTTTTTAATCCATCATATGTATATAGCTTTGTTACTCTTGCATTTTCAATTTTATCTTCTTTTTTACAAATTGCTATAGGCATTCCAAGCTCTATTGTGCCTCTTTCTACTCTTCCTATTGCAATTCTTCCAACATAGTCATCATAATCTATATTTGATACTAACATTTGCATTGTTCCATCTAAATCACATTTTGGTGGTTCTATGTTATTTATAATAGTTTCAAATAAAGGTTTTAAATCTGTTCCTGGTGTATTTAAATCTAAACTAGCAATTCCTTGTTTACCAGAAGCATATACAACTGGAAATTCTAATTGCTCATCATTAGCACCAAGTTCAATAAATAAATCTAATACATCATCTACTACTTGAAGTGGTCTAGCACCAGGTCTATCAATCTTATTTATAACAACTATTGGTTTTAAGTTTAAAGCTAAAGATTTTTTCAATACTTCTCTAGTTTGTGGCATTGCTCCTTCAAAAGCATCTACTAATAAAACTACACCATCTACCATTTTTAGAACACGCTCAACTTCTCCACCAAAATCAGCATGTCCAGGAGTATCTACTATATTAATTTTTATATCTTTATAATGAACTGCTGTATTTTTAGAAAGAATTGTAATTCCTCTTTCTTTTTCTAAGTCATTTGAATCCATAACTCTTTCTGCAACTTGCTCATTTTCTCTAAAAATTCCACTTTGTTTTAGCATTGCATCAACAAGAGTTGTCTTTCCATGGTCAACATGGGCGATAATTGCTACGTTTCTAATTTTTTGGTTATTCATCTTTTTTTACCTCTTTATATTAATTTTATTTAAAAACAAATAAATGGTTAAATTTTACAAAATGTAACTTCTTGTAAAATTTAACCATATTATTATATACTATTTTCAATTCTTTGTCAATGATTCTTACTTATATATTCTAATACTATTTCTTTTCTGGTAAAGCTTTTATATCTGTAGTAGATAATCTTACAATTTCATCTCTTAATAATTTGCTTACTTCATCTTCTACTTCATCATCAATTTTTTTAATGCCTTGGTATTTACTTAAATCTAAAGGTTTACCATACACAATAATAGATTTGTGAAATGGTTTACTATCTCCTTGTATTCCTATTGGAACAATCTGTGCTCCTGTTTTTAAAGCAAGATATGCTGCTCCATTCTTTAATTTTCCATTATTTTTTTCTAAGCCATTTCTTGTTCCCTCTGGAAATAAGCCTATACATCCTCCGCTTTTTAAAGTTTTTAAAGCTTCTTTCATAGCAGTTATATCTTTTGAATCTCTTTTTACATAGATAGCATCAAATACTACTCCTAAAAAAGCTAAAAATTTGTTTTTTGCTAATTCTTCTTTTGCCATAAATCTCATATGTCTGCCTGCTGTTACAACTATTAAAGGTGGATCTAAATATGTTCTATGATTTCCACAAAACAAAACAGCTCCTTCTTTTGGTACGTTTTCTTTTCCAACAATTTGTAATTTATATACAATTTTACAATAAACAAATATCGCACTTCTTACAATTACTCTACCTATTTTTTTTAAAATTTCCATACATATTCTCCATATTATCTTTTTATCTAATTTTACATTATATTTTTAATAATTTTTTCTATTGCAGTTACTACTTCATTTATCTCAAGATTTGTAGAATCTATCAAAATCGCATCTTCAGCTTTTTTTAAAGGTGCAATTTCTCTACTTGAATCTCTTTTATCTCTATCTATAATATTTTTCAAAACTTCTTCATAAGAGCTTTCTATTCCTTTTTCTTGATTTTGTTTTAATCTTCTTTTAGCTCTTTCTTCTGGAGAAGCATCTAAATATATTTTTACGTCAGCTTTTGGGAATACCACAGTACCAATATCTCTACCTTCCATTACAACATTTTTCCCTTCTGCTATTTTTCTTTGAATTTCTAATAATTTATCCCTTACTATTTTAATAACTGAAATTGGAGATACTAATCCGTTTACATCATTTTCTCTAATTCTATCAGTTACTATTTCATTATTTAGTAGTACTGTTCCATTTGGCTTCATATCAATTTTAATACTTTTTAAAAGTTCTTCTATTTTATCTTCTTCCTCTTTTTTTATATTATTTTGAATCATTGCTAGTGCAACACATCTAAAAGTAGCTCCTGTATCTATATTTACAAAACCTAAATCTTTAGATATTAACTTAGCAACTGTTCCTTTTCCACTACCAGCTGGTCCATCTATTGCTACAATAAAAGACATATTCTTATTTGTATGATTTAAAAATCATACTCTCCTTTCTGATTTTTATTTTTTCTCTGGTTCATAATGAACACCTTTAACAATAATCTCCATATTTAAAACATTCATTGCTGTTAAATTTTCTATTTCTTTAACTATTTTTTTCTTTAAGTTTTTCATTGTTTCATTTATAGGAAAACCATATTCTATAATTACTTCTATATATATATATATTCCATCATCAAATCCTTCATGTTTTTTTACAATAATTCTAGGAACTCTATATACATCTTTTAAATTTTGAGCAACATATTCTATAATTTGCTTAAATACATTGTCTGAAATTTCAAAATTACCCATATAACTAAATGTTGGTCTTATTATTGACTTTTCTGAAATATATGGTGCCTTACCTTTTCCCATAGATTTAAATATTTGTAATGGATCTAAAAGATATCCTGAGAAATCTTTTTTTATAGCAAAGGTTGGAACCGGAATAACATGTTTCCCTTGTGTTACTCTTATATTTCTTGCTGTTTGCATTTCTTCCTCAGTTGCAACATCATTTATATATATTGTTTCGGAAATTGGTGGTAATTCTAAATTTTCTGCAATCTTCTGTACCATTCCATCTGAAGTACCTAAAATTAAAATACTCTCTGGCTTATGCTTTTTTATTACTTTTTGAATCTCTTTCTTTTTTTCTGCATCTGTAAATAATGCATTTCTAACAGTTTCAATCTTGGTTGGTGCTTTTTTAGCAGAAATTCCTGCTAAAACTTCATTACCAGAAATTAATAAACCATCATCAATTATATAACTTATGCCTCTTTCATTAGCAACCATCTGAGCCCTATAACTTTTTCCTGTTCCAGAAGGCCCTACAAAGGCATATGTTTTTATTTTATGTGTAAACATACCTTACTCCTATTTCCAAAATCTTACTACATTTTTTACTCTATCATTTTCCATTTCATCACAGATTTCATTTTTAAACAATCTATAAATTGGATAACCTAATTTTTCTTCTAAATTATCTTGAAGCTCTAATCTAATTCTAAAATTATATTCTGTATATTCATTAAATCCATATCTAAAAAATACATCTGTCATTCTTCTTTCTAAAGTTGTTACACCTGTAGATAAAGCTATACAATCAGACATTTGAATTATTTTATCATATATATCAAACTCTGTATTTTCTATATATTTTTTTACAAATTCTTTTTCCTCTTCTTTAACATCCCAAGTGCCTATTACACCTTCTACTTTATTTTCAAAAAAGGAATGAGTTAAACATATTCGCGCCGCGTCTTCGTAGCCTAAACTACTTAAATATTTATAGCCCTCATAAACATGTTTTAGATTACATCTACCAACTCTTCTTCCTACATCATGAATATAACCAAAAGCTTCTGCTTTTTCAGCATCTTCACCTAAAGCTTTAGCAAGTTTATGTGCAACTTTTCCTACCACTAAAGAATGTTCATACCATCCACCAGGATTCATTTTATTAGCTTCTTCTAGTAGTTCTTTAGCATCTTCTACTTTTAATGTTTTTTTCATAAAATCATCCTTTCTACCTAGATATTATATCATAGTTAGAAAAAAAGTAAATATTTTCATATTAATTGACTACTCTTATTGTGTATTTAGTTTCGTTTCCTGCTAAATCTATTACTGTTATAACATATTTGCCTTTTTGTTCTAACCTATTTACATTAGTTGGATTTTTTATTATTTCTTCTTTTTCTGCTAAATTTGGATTATATTCTTTTCCTATTTCTATATCTATACCATTTGCTAAGCTACGATTACCTTTTTCATCTTCAGTATATATATGTATTGTATAAATTCCTTGTTTATTATTAAATTCACTTATTTTAAAAGGCAAGCTTGCCATTCCATTTGTTATTTTTACTAGATATCCTCTTTGTGTTGTACTTTGCTTATCCTTTTCCCATACGTAATATCTAACATATTTTGCACTATCTTCGATTCCTTTTAAGTTTACTGTAGCTCCTAAATTATTTTTTGAAACTTTAACTTCTTTATATGTTGATGTACTTCCATTAACTATTTTTCTTTCTAAAATATTTCCATTTATATCAATAGCATCTATAGTAAGCTTTAAACTGTGATTATCTTTTTCTAAATTTTTATATGTATAAATTTCATCAGCGGTTTCTTCAACAAGTACATTATTACAATAATATCTAAATTTATATGTATCTCTTGGTTTTTGAAGAATCTTTACGGTGCAAGTTGTATCTGTATAATCAAAAGCATATTTCTTTTCTGTATCATATGATAGTTCATTAAATTCCACTTTTAAATATCCATAATTTTGAACATCAATACTTTTTATTCCAATATTGTCTTTATAAGAAAGTCCTACCGGTGCAGAATATGTTTTTCCATTTTCTATACCTATTATTTCTGGTTTTATTTTATCAATCCAATCAACTTTATAAGATACTTCTTCTTTATTTCCTGAATAATCTTTTAATATAATTTTATTTTCTTCGTTTTCACTTATAGTTTTGGTTAATACTTTATTTTCATTATCCCAATTAAATCCCTCAACTTCCATAATCTCTTTATCTACTTTGATGCTAATTATAACATCTTTATTAGTTGGTTCTTGAGTAGAATACAATACTTTTGCATTTGGTAAATCTGTATTTCTAGTAAGATTAAAAGCATCAATTGATAAATTGTAATTATATTTTGCTAAACTAAATTGAAATATGAAATATATAATGAAAATAATAATACAAATAGTAATATATATAATAATTTTTTTCTTCATTTTTTCTCCATTTCTAATATACTATAGTAACTCTAAAGCTCCACTTTGCTATGTCTGTATTAATTTCTGAATTCGATTCTTTAAACTGTGTATTTTTTAAATCATAGTACTTTTGACCAGTTCTAAAACTTGTAATAATACAAATAATTAACAATAAGATAATTAATACTATTTTTAGAGTAGTAATTTTGATTTTTTTATTTTCCTTTTTATTGTTCATAGATTTCCTCATTTTCTATTAATTTTTTGTATAGCTTCTATTTCTATTTTGATATTATCAGAGCTATCTAATTCTCCTTCTTTATCTTTCCAATTGGCCTTTAATGTATAATTATGCCTTTCTTTTGAATTTCCTTTTAATAAAATTTTACTAGAAGTATTATTTTCTAAAGAAACTTCATCTCCATTTTCCTTTAATAAGGTATAAGTAATTGGAAAATTCTTTTCCTCTTCTTTTATAATAATTACATATTCTAAATCTATCTCGCTAATCAAATCTGTATTATAATTCAATACTGCAAATTTAAAATCTAATGATTTCATTCCTTTATATACTTCCTTAACAATCTTCTCTTCTGTTTCTATTTCGAAAATAGGCTTTGCTATAGTTGCACTTCCATAACCTTCAATAACTTGTTTATACCTTGCTTTTGAAAAACTAACTGCAATAAGTAAAAAAATAATTGTACCTATAATAAAAATATTTATTTTCTTTAACATTTATGTTCCTTTCGTTTAATATTTTCTTTTTTCTTCTCTAATATATAAAATAGACCTTCTTTTATTAATAATATTAATATTAAAATTAGTGTAATAGGTTTTAATAAATATAATATAAAAAATCCACATATCTTTGAATGAATTTGAATAACACTTATTTATCAATCTTTTTAGAACATTTTGTATATTACCTGTATATTACTAATTTAATTTAATTTTATTTAATTTAATTTTTAGTTAGAATAGTATATAAATATACTATTCT
>CALXZR010000032.1 GCA_944393295.1 uncultured Clostridia bacterium | reverse complement strand
GCTTTGCCAAACTACAAGAATTAAGAAAAAGTGGAAAGACAATTGTAATTGTTAGTCATGCTCTTAGTTCGATAAAAGATCTATGCGATCGAGCAGTTTGGATTTATAATGGAGAAATTAGGATGGACGGAAAAACAGATAAAGTAGTGGAAGAATACTTGAAGGTGTGTGGATAATATGATAAAAGAAATGATAAATAATTTATATTCATATCGACAGTTATTAAAAAGTAATGTTCAAAAAGAAATAAGGGGAAAATATAAAGGCTCTTTTTTAGGAGTACTTTGGTCATTTGTCAATCCACTCTTGATGACTTTAGTTTATGCGATCGTGTTTCCATTAATCCTAAAAAATACCGAGCCACACTATGTAACTTACCTAGTAATTGGAATTTTACCTTGGAATTATTTTACTACGGTAATTAGTCAAGGAACCACAACGATTTTAGGAAATGGAGGAATATTAAAAAAAGTTTATTTCCCACGTGAAATATTTCCGATTTCTGTGAACTTAAGTGGAGTAATTAATTTTCTAATTTCTTGCTTAGTTATGTGTTTATTTTTAATTTTTAGTGGAATTGGCTTTAGTTGGCTAATTATCTTTTTTCCATTAGTCGTTTTAACACAATTTATTATTCAACAGGCAATTATCTTTATCACTAGTGCAATAGATGTATATGTCAGAGATTCAGAATATATCATTAATTTTTTAGTAAATATGTTATTTTATGCAACTCCTATTTTATATTCGGCAGATATGTTTGCTGGTAGCGCAGTAGAGTGGTTAATTAAGATCAATCCGATGGCGGTTATCATAAATGCCTATAGGGATATTTTCTATTATCAGGTTATGCCAGATATACAGATGTTGTTACTTGTACTAGTTGCATCGATTATCTTATTTTATATAGGATTACGTATATTTAGAAAATTAGAAAAAGGTTTTGCCGAGGAATTGTAACATGAAGTTAGCAGGCGTAGTCGTTTGGTATAATCCTAGTGATGAAGATCTCAAAAACATTCAATCCTATATTGATGAATTAGATAAATTATACATCTTTGATAATAGCGAAAAAAAAGATAATAAAAATAAAGTACCCACTTCAAAAAAAATTGAATACATTTCCAAACATGAGAATCTAGGAATTGCTACAGCTTTAAATATTGCAGCTAATAAAGCACTAGATGAGGGATATTTATATTTATTAACGATGGATCAAGATAGTAAATTTAAAGAAGGCGACCTAAAAAGAATGAAGGATCTTGTAAAAAAAATAGATCTATCTAAAATAGGTATTATTAGTCCTTGGCATAAAACAAAATTAAAAATAGAAAAACCACAAGAAAAAATAGATTATCCTCTTGATGTCATGACTTCTGGAAATATCATCAATTTAAAGATCTATAAAAAATTAAAAGGTTTCAAAGATTTCTTATTTATTGACGGAGTAGACATTGAATATTGCTTACACCTAAAAAAAGAAGGCTATAAAATAATGAGATTAAATGAAATAGAATTGGATCACGATTTAGGAGATATATTTTATAGGAAGTTTTTTAATAAGGAGTTCATGTGTGATAATCATAATTATTTAAGAATTTACTATATGACAAGAAATTATCGTTATATTAGAAAAGAGTATCGTGATATTGCTCCAGAATTTTGTGATATTTTAGTGAAAATAAAAGGTTTAATTTTTAAAATTGTCTTTTATGAAAAGGATAAATATAGAAAATTAAGAAGTATATTTTTAGGAATAAGGGATTATAAAAGAAAAAAATATGGAAAATATGGAAGTGAGGGATAAAATGCCAGATATCAAATACTTAATAGAAAAATCTAAAGAGACTTTAAATGAAGAAGGGGTAAAAGGCTTAGCCAAAAAATCTATTCGTTATATTAAAGGACAAAAGAATCCAGTCAATACAAAAACTAGTTATAAAGATGTATTGTTCATAAATGGATGTACATTACCCCATCCAACTAGATATAGGGTAGATCATCAAATTGAGCAATTACTGGCAAATGGATATACCGCAGATATTATTTTTTATGATAAACTCGATTTAGAAATGGAAAAATACTATAGAACGTTTGTGTTTTTTAGATGTCCAGTTACAGATACTATAAAAGATTTTATTGCGAAAGCTAAGATGCAAAATAAAGTAATTTTTTACGATATTGATGATTTAGTGTTCGATAAACAATATACGAAAACAATAAAGCATCTAAATAATATGTCTAAAGAAGAACTAGACTTATATTATGATGGCGTAACTAGGATGGGAGAAACTTTAAAGTTATGTGATTATGCAATTACTACTACCCCAACATTAGCCAATGAATTAAAAAAATATGTAAAAGAAGTTTTTGTTAATCGAAATGTAGCATCAGAAAAAATGGCAGAATTATCAATCCGGGCAACTAAAAATATTGTAAAGGATGATTCCAAAGTAGTAATTGGTTATCTAAGTGGTAGTATTACTCATAATGCAGATTTTGAACTCATTTTACCTACAATTACTAAAATAATGAAAAAATATGATCATGTATATTTAAAAGTAGTAGGAATTTTGGATCTTCCTGAAGAACTAAAGCCATTCTCCGAAAGAATTCTCAAAGAGCCTTTTGTGTCATGGAAAAAATTACCGGATATTGTTGCCTCACTTGATATAAATTTGGCACCTTTAGAGGATAGCCTATTCAATAGAGCAAAATCAGAAAATAAATGGGTAGAAGCTGCTTTATGTAAAGTACCTACTGTTGCTTCCGATGTAGGAGCTTTTCAAGAAATGATTGTAGATAGAAAGGATGGCTTTCTTTGTAAAAATGAAAAAGATTGGTTTTCTACCTTAGATAAGTTAATTATAAATAAAGAATTAAGGGAAAAAATTGGAGAAGAAGCTTATTCTAGAGTAATTAAAAATAATATTACAACCTATACTGGTTATCCATTAACCAAGTTTATTACTAGTAAACTTCCTAAAACAATCGCTTTTGTATTGCCTACTACTAATATTAGTGGTGGTGTGAATGTAATTTTAAAACATTGTAGTATTTTAAGAAAAACGGGGGTAAATGTATTCATTATCAATTCAGATAAAGTAGATGATAATATTATCAATCAAGATGGGGAAACGGAAGTAGTTTCTAATATTATTAGTAGAGTAGATGCTAAAATTGATATGATGGTAGCTTCACTTTGGGCCACTTTGGAATATGTAAAAAACTATCCCAAAGTATTAACCAAAGCATATCTAGTTCAAAACTTTGAAACGGATTTTATGAAATATGGGGATTTTTCAAGAATTGTAGCCAATTCTACTTATAACCATGATGATATCAAATACATTACTATATCTAAGTGGTGTCAAAAATGGTTAGAAGAAGACTTTGGTAGAAAAGTTTTATACATCAGAAATGGACTAAATTTAAAACAATTTCCATATAAAGAGAGAAATTTTAAACAGAAAATTAAAATCTTAGTTGAAGGAAACAGTGATGATTATTACAAAAATGTAGACGAGAGTTTTAAGATAGTAGACAAATTGGATAAAGAAAAATATGAAATTCATTTCCTATCTTACCAAGGTACCCCTAAAAAATGGTACTATGTAGATAAATTCATGCACCGTGTTCCATATGATGAAGTAGCTAAAGTTTATCAAAATGCAGATATTTTAATAAAATCAAGTATTCTAGAAAGTTTTTCTTATCCTCCATTAGAAATGATGGCAACAGGTGGTGTATGTGTTGTAGTTCCTAATGATGGAAATGTAGAATATTTAAAAGATGGAGAAAACTGTTTGTTCTATCAAAAAGGAAATATCAGTGAAGCAGTAGAAAAAATTGAACAAATTACTCAAAATAAAAAATTAAGAGAAAAGTTAATTAAGAATGGATTAGAAACAGCCAAGAGTAGAAGTTGGGAAAGCATTGAAAAAGAAATTATAAAAGCATATTTAGAAAATTAGTAAGGGATGGAATATGGAAAAGCTAAAAAAACATATTGAAAAACTAAATAACTCAAGAATAAAATTTTTAATTTTTGGTATATTACTAACTTTGTTGAATATTTTCTTTTTAAATAATGTTACGATTCAAAATTCCATGCCGATATTTGGAAAAACACATATGACTCTATTGTTAATGATTATTATTTTAGAATTGTTAGGAACAATATTTTTGTTAAAAACCAAGTCTAATAAATGGAAAATAGAAAATATTTTTTTGACTATTGCTATTCCAATGGGAATTTTGTATATGTTAACTATTCCTATAGGAGTAGTTCCAGATGAAGGTCCACATTTTTTTAGAGCTTATGAGATATCAAACGGACATCTTGTTTCTGACAAAAATGAAGATGGAATTGGCGGACGGAAATTACCTATAGAAGTTAATACCATTTTATCGTCTACCACAAGTAAATATGACGAAATAGCAGATAAAATGAATATAAAAGCTTCTGGAGATGAAGAGTTTATAGGATTTGCTAATACTGCATCGTACTCATTCGTCTGCTATCTGCCCCAAACAATTGGAATTTTCATTGGAAAAGTATTAAATTTGCCAATGTTGGGCATAGCTTATCTAGGAAGATTATTTAATCTTGCTGCTTGGATAGCACTTATGTATGTAGCGTTAAAATTGATTCCATGCTACAAAAAGCTTTTCCTAATAGCAGCACTTTTACCGATAACGATGCAAGAGGCAGCTTCATTATCCGCAGATGCTTTGACGATTTGTATGTGCTTCCTACTTATTTCCTATGTATTATATTTAGCGAAAGCGAAAAAAAAGAAAATTAGTAGAAAAGAATTTATTTTGTTACTAATTATAACAACTATCGTATCGCTATGTAAAATTGTCTATATACCTTTCTGTTTATTACTTTTACTAATTCCCAAAGAAAAATTCAAGAATCAAAAGGATAAGATGAAAAAAATTGCTTTTATCATTGGAGTTGCTGCAATCATTAATTTATTGTGGTTAAGCATAGGGTCACAATTCTTATTAGAGTTTAACCCGGGGGTAAATTCTAGTGAACAAGTAAAATATATCTTATTAAATCCTTTAGCTTATCTACAAGTAATGGCTAGTACTATATTTACAAGCGGAGAATTCTTATCAGGAATATTAAGCAGAAGTCTAGAATCTTTTAATGTAACTATGCCTTATGTTTTCCAATTACTTATCTTAATTATGATGGTAATAGCGATTAATAAAGATACAGAAAATACATATTGGGATTCTATAGTTCAAAAATTGTTTTCAATTGGGGTTCTAGTAATGTGTATTTTGTTAATTTTCACCAGTCTATATGTACAATGGACTCCAGTAAAAAGCTATATTATTGATGGGATTCAAGGGAGATATTTTATTCCTTTATTATTGTTAATTCCTATGGCTATTACCAAAGTAACAGATAAGAAAATAAAAATTACAGAAAAAGGAGAAAGTTGGTTCGAACAATATCTATGCATTACAATGATTTTTATTAATATTGCTGCATTAACATTGTTGTTCTATACTCATAT
>CALXZR010000031.1 GCA_944393295.1 uncultured Clostridia bacterium | reverse complement strand
CTATAAATAGTCAAAGCTATATACAAAATAAAAAGTCCACAGTTATCACATATAGATTATATTAAATATTAAAAGATAAAGAAAGGAGTCGTATGGTTATTTAAGTTATTAAATATATCATACAAGATAAAAATGAACAATAATAAAAAAGTTATAATTGGTATTGCTATTATAATTTTGTTGATTGTAGTAATAGCGGTTGTAATAAACAGAAATAATTCAAATAATGAAGAAGAAAACATAAATACAGAGATAAGATACAACAATGAAACAGGAGAATACTATATAGAAGATGAAAATGGAGAAATATTGCATTCAGCATATAGTGAAGATGAATTATATATTTATCAAATAGATCCAGACTATGATGCTAAAAATCCAGATGAAACTAATATAGTTTCTGAATAATATAATTATAAAGGTACGAGTATATTAAGTATTTGTACCTTTTACTTATAAAATTTTACATAAGAAAATTAAAAATAATGGAAAAAGTATTGACAAATGAATTAATATGTTTTAAAATAAAATAGCACTGTGTAGAGGGAGTGCTATAAATCATGGTGGATTTAGCGTAGTTGGTTAACGCGCCAGTTTGTGGCACTGGAGACCATGGGTTCGAGTCCCATATTCCACCCCATTAATTATATATTGGACTGTAGCCAAGCGGTAAGGCACCAGACTTTGACTCTGGCATTTCGGTAGTTCGAATCTACCCAGTCCAGCCATAAAATAGCAGATAAGAAATTATCTGTTATTTTTTTGTTTTTTGTAGTAATTAAATGATGAATATTATATAATAAAAAATATAAAATTAAAATATAAGATTTGTACGAAATAAAAGGAGATAAGTATTTATGAAACAAACATTAGTTAGAATAAATTCTATTGATAATATAGAAATGGTAGGAATACTATATGAACCTGAAAATAGAACAAATAAAATAGTAATACATATTCATGGTTTATGTGGAAATTTTTATGAAAATAGATTTCTTGATATATTAGCAAATACATATACCAAAAACGGAATTAGTTTTTTAACTTTTAATAATAGAGGAACTAATTTTATTTCAGAACTCTTAAAAGGCAATGAATTTGAAATAATTGGTGGATGCTATGAAAAATTTACAGATTGTTTATTAGATATTGATGGTGCAGTAAACTATGTAAAAGAAAAAGGATATACTGATATTATTCTTGAAGGACATAGTTACGGATGTAATAAAGCTATTTACTATTATTATAAAAGACAAGATAATAGTATAAAAAACATTATATTATTAGCACCTTGTGATATTCCAAAAGAATGTATTAAATTTCTAAGCAAAGAGGAATATGAGAGAGCTAAAAACGAAGCAACAAAATTAGTAAAAGAAGGAAAGAAAAAACAATTAATTGATTTTTCTATAAATGCTAATGGTAAAATTTCAGCAGAAACTTATTATAATGATTTTCTACCGAATGGAGAAAATGATTTTATAAGATATAGAGATGGAGTAAACGGAAATAGTAAAGTACTAAAAAGCATTGATATCCCAGTATTAGCTATATTTGGAAATATTGATGAATGTGTATTAACGGAAGACATTGAAACAGTAAAAAGATATTTAAATAATAATATTAAAAATTGTAATATTCGAATTATAGATGGTGCAGACCATTCATATACAGATAAATATGAAGAACTTGGAAAAATTATAGAAAAAGAAAGGCTATAAAAAATATTTGTTATTTTAGAAAAGGAGAGATTAAAATGAAATTAGTATTAGCAAGTCAAGGCTTTACAACAGAAGAAATTGTTGACTCTCTTGTTAATTTAGTAAAAAAGCCAAAAGATGAAATAAAAATATCAATTATAAATGAAGCATACGTTGAATTATCAGAAAACAAAGATAAGCATTGGTTAATAAGAGAATTATCTTTGATAGAAAAAAATTTTAAAGGTAAAATTGATTTTGTTAATCTAAGAGCTTATGGAATTAGTGAAATAGAAAAAAGATTAAAAGATACAGACATTATTTATATTGTTGGAGGAAAGCAATTTGTATTAGCTAAGTTATTTAAAGAAATTGGATTTGATAGTGTATTGAAAAAAATATCTAAAGAAAAGGTAATAATGGGAACATCAGCAGGAGCTATTGTCTTAGGAAAGCCAGTTGATAGTAATGAATATTATTTAGATAGGTATAAGGTAAATAAGAATGATATAAAAGACCATAATCTAGGTTTTGTAGATTTTAATATTATTCCACATTATTTAAGAAAAGATAGAATTGAATACAATGAAGATTATTATAAAAGAGTATTAAAGGGGAATACTTTTAAAATGTATGCAATAAATGATAATCAAGCAATAATATATGATGATAGTAAATTGAACTTTATTGGTGGAGAGCCAATTGTATTTTAGAATTTGGATATATAGAATTAATTATAATGGTAGGAGTTTAATATGTACGATAAAGATAATAAATTAGAAGAATATTTAGATTTTTCAAAAGATATTGCAAAATATGCAGGAGAGGTTATGATTAAATATTTTAATCATAATAATGGTGCAAGTTATAAGGGAGACAAAACTATTGTTACATTAGCAGATACTGAAATAAATTCATATTTAATAAAAAAAGTTAAAGAAAAATATCCTTCTCATTCAGTAGATGGAGAAGAAGAACAATTTGGAAAAAGTGATTATGTATGGGTATGTGATCCTGTAGATGGAACTGCAATGTATGCTAGACATATTCCTGTTGCAGTATTTTCTTTAGCATTAGTTATAAATGGAGAATCAGTAGTTGGAGTGGTTTACGATCCTTTTACTGATAGTTTATATACAGCAATAAGGGGAAAAGGTGCATATAAAAATAATGAAAGAATAACAGTAAATAATTATGAATTAGAAGATATGCACTCGGTATGTCACTATGATTTGTGGGTTGGAGCTGATTATAATATATCTAACGTATTGCAAGAATTAGGAAATAAAACTTACATTATTGGTTTAGGTAGTATAATTAGAGCTTGTATGTGTATTGCTTCTGGAGATTTTACACTTGCAATTTTTCCAGGAACAAAACATAAAAATTGTGATATTGCAGCTGTAAAAGTTATAGTAGAAGAAGCAGGTGGAAAAGTGACAGACTTATTTGGAAATGAACAAAGATATGATGAAAATATAAATGGAGCTGTTATAAGTAATGGAAAAGTACATAGTGAGGTTATTGAAACAATAAAAAAATATTTATATAATAAAAAATAAATTGCAAATATTAAAAAAGAAAAAGTGGGTTTTAATAAAAAACTCACTCTTTCTTTTTTAATAATTTTATCTATGATCTAAAGCATATCTTATACAATTTACAAGCAATGTGTTAACACTAACATTATTTTCTTTTGCTATACTAAATATTTCATCAGCCATTTCATCTGTGGTTCTAATAATAATTCTACGGTTTGTATTTTTAGTTTTTTGAATAACAAATTTGTCTTCTGCCATATTTATCACCTCTTTTTTATAATTTTTTTATGTAATGTATTGTACACAAAAAGAGAAAATAAAAATATTGCCAAAATAAGGCAACATTAAATAATGAAAAGTAAACAGAATTTACATAAATGAAAAATATAAAAAAATAATTATGCAAACTAAAAAAACGAGCAAAAGTTTTGTGTATAAGTATAAAAAATAAAGCTTGAAAAATGAGGTTATTCACAATTTTATCCACATTATCCACAGGTTACTTTAGTGGATAACTTATAATTTACAAAAAAAGACAAAGTAACATAAAATAAAACATAAAGTTTGAAAAATTCTTTATAGAGTATTTTTATTTTTTGTTTTTATTTATTAAAATATGTATTGTGTTAGAAAAATTAAAAAAATAAATAAATTTGCTTGACAAGATCTAAAACATTGTGCTAAAATAAAACTCGTTCGAAGGAAATAAATTTTTATTTAATATTTAATAAAAATAAAAAAAAGGGTTGACAAATAATTAAAAGTTTAGTAAAATATCAATTGTCAATCAAAGAAGAATATTATGGTCGCTTAGCTCAGCTGGGAGAGCATCTGCCTTACAAGCAGGAGGTCATAGGTTCGAGCCCTATAGCGACCACCATTTTGGCCTGGTAGTTCAGTTGGTTAGAATGCCGCCCTGTCACGGCG
>CALXZR010000030.1 GCA_944393295.1 uncultured Clostridia bacterium | reverse complement strand
TCAAAGAAATATCTGCATTAATCAAATCTTTTTTTTGGTAATTATCAAAGATTCACTTATATTTTAAACCATAATTACAAAAAAAGAAAGAGTGTTAACAAAATTTTTTTACTTTGTCAACACTCTGAAGCACTAAAACTAGTGCTTTTTTTATGTAATTTTTAATTAATTCCATAAATATTATTTGCTATACATAAATTTGCGCGTTTTGCTGTTCTTTCATCACCTTTTAAAGATTCTTCTAAGAAAGATGGATGAGCTAGTAAAAATTCTTTCATAGAACCATCTGGGTCAGCTGCAAATCTTTTAAGCATTCCAAGTTGATTTTCATTTATAATCCCTAGTTCTAGAGCTTTTTCAAATAGAGATGTATCTATTTGAACTAAAGATAAAGATTCAATACGATTTTCCTTTAAAAATTCACTTCCGCCTTGCATTCTATCTACAACAACAGCACTCCAGAATATATCAGAACCTAAATTACGTATTGCTGGAATCCAAGCTCTTTCAAAGCTAGAAGCTTGATTTAATAAATCGGCAACGTGTAAAACTCTTTGACCCTCTAGTTTTGTTACTTCTGTACTTTCTTCAAAATCGCAAGTACTTACTACTGTTGTTAAATCTTTAAATATTGTAATATGTGGTTTTCCAAGTAAGTATGCAATCATGATAGAAAAATACCAATCTCTTCTTTCTCCACCAGAAACATAGTTAATATAGCTTGTATCAATGTGAGTCGCAATATAATCTTTTAAAGTATCTATAACAGCTCTGTATATTTCATTGTTTTCATATTGTTCATATACTTTTTCAAAAAGATTACCTGGAATATCTGTTTTTTCTGTTTCAGTAAGTTCTGTATCAATAAAACTTAATAAATCATTTGCGTCTTTTTCACTTCCATATAAGAATTGAGTATTTACAAAGTAAGGTCCAATTTTTCCAGATGTGTACCAAAAAGGTTTATTTTCTTCACAAATTTTAAAAGCATTTGTTTTAAATAGTAAAGATACTAATTCATTATTCATAATTTACCTCCAAAAGTTATAATTATTTAAAAAATTAAATTTCCTTGAGTTTATGTATATAATATAAAAAAAACTAAAAAAAGTCAATATAAGGATGTTTCTTAATTTATTTACAAAAAGTGTTAATTATCATTGAAAAATAGTAGACAAAATGATACAATATTCAAAAATTGTATTGGAGGAAAGTATGAGTATTTTATTAAAAAATGGAACTGTATTAGACTATGCTAGTAATACAAATGAGAAATTAGATGTATTAATAGAAAATAACAAAATTGTAAAAATAGGAAAGGAAATTTTAGGAGCTGACGAGATAATAGATTGTACAGGATTATTAATTATGCCAGGAATGGTAGATATGCATTGCCATTTGAGAGAACCAGGTGGAGAGCATAAAGAAACAATAGAAACAGGATGTCATAGCGCTGTTAAAGGTGGATTTACTACAATTTGTCCAATGCCAAATACAAAACCAACACCAGATAGCGCTATTGTTTTAGAAAAAATTATTTCTGAAGCTAAAAGAGTTAATTTATGCAATGTACTTCCATTCTCAAGTGTAACTAAAGGAGAAAAAGGAGAAGAATTAGTAGATTTTGAAGCACAAAAAGCAGCTGGAGCAATAGCTTTTTCAGATGACGGAATGCCAGTTGAAAATGCAAGAATGATTCGTGAGGCAATGATAAAAGCAAATAAGATAGGAAGCTTTATTTCTGAGCATTGTGAAGAAAAATCAGTGTCTAGTGGTGCAATTAATGCAGGGAAAATTGCTGAGAAACTAGGAGTAGAAGGTGTATTACCAGAAGCAGAAGAAATTATGGCGGCTCGTGATATTACTATTGCAGAAACAAATAATTTACATACTCATATTTGCCATATTAGTACAAAAACATCAGTATCAATGATAAGAGATGCTAAAAAAAGAGGAGTAAAGGTAACTTGTGAAACTTGTCCACATTATTATAGTTTTACAGTTGAAGAGGTTTTAACATCTGGAGTAAATGCAAAAATGAATCCACCACTTCGTGAAGAAAAAGATAAAGAAGAAATTATAAAAGGATTAAAAGATGGAACTATAGATGCAATTATTACAGACCATGCCCCACATACAGAGGAAGAAAAAGCAAAAGGACTAAGTACAGCACCAAATGGAATTATTGGATTTGAAACAGCTTTAGCTGCAACAATTACAAACTTAATAAAACCTGGATATATAGATTATATGGATATGGTTAGATTAATGTCTTATACACCTGCTAAAATTTTAGGAATAGATAGAGGAGAAGTAAAAGAAGGCGCTATTGCTGATTTAACAATATTTGATCCAGACAAAGAATATGTTTACACAAAAGAAAGTATTGTTTCAAAATCTAAAAACACACCTTGGATAGGAAAAAAATTAATAGGTGAGGTTGAATATACAATTTGTGATGGTAGAGTAGTATATAAAAATAGTTAGTAGGAAGGAAATAAGTAAAATGAAAAATGCAATGGATATCTTAATTGAAAAAATTAAGGAATATGATAATCCAACAGTAATAGGTGTTGATACTAGATATGATATGGTACCTGAATGTGTTAGAAAAAAATATAGTACAGACATAGAAGGTATGTGTAAGGCAATGCTAGAATATAGCAAAGCTTTAATTGATGCAACTTATGATATTGTACCTGCTGTGAAACTGCAGAGTGCATATTTTGAAATGTATGGAGTAGAAGGAATTAAACTTTACAAAACAATGATAGATTACTGTAAAGAAAAAGGTATGGTAGTAATGGCTGATGTAAAAAGAGGAGATATAGGTTCTACTTCTGCAGGATATTCAAGAGCGTATTTAGGTAAAAATATTATAAATGATAAAGAAGAAACTATATTTGATGTTGATTTTGCAACAGTAAATCCATATATGGGTTCAGATTGTGTAATGCCGTTTGTTGAAGATTGCAAAAAATATGATAAAGGTATTTTTGTATTAGTAAAAACATCAAATAAATCTTCTGGCGAAATTCAAGATGTAAAAGCAGAAGATGGAGAAGAAATTTATAAAAAGGTAGCTAAGCTTGTAAATAAATGGGGAGAAGAACTTATAGGAGAAAACGGATACAGTTCAGTTTCAAGTGTTGTAGGAGCAACATATCCTAAGCAATTACAAGAACTAAGAGAAATTATGCCACATAGCTACTTT
>CALXZR010000029.1 GCA_944393295.1 uncultured Clostridia bacterium | reverse complement strand
CCACCAATTTTACGAATCTTCGTAGGAAGGGTGGTGATGTTTATGGTTAAAGTGATACTATTTTTTATAATATCTTTAATGTTATCTTTAACATTAAACGTTGCCTTGACAGCAGTTCTGTATAAGAGCTGGGTTGATAAGCAACTACATAAATAATAAAAACTCACATCTGTACTTTGCAAGGTAGATGTGAGTTTTCTCAATATATCTGGCAAAACCACGTTTGTGGATTGTCATTTTCTATATTTATTATACACAGATTTTTAAGGAATGTCAAACATTATTCAAATAAAATGTAAAATTTACGATAAGGATTGTATTCACTCCTTATAAATGTAAAGATTTATTTGCACCAATAATGTTTATGAAAATAACATAATAAATCAATAGTCTCTCTATTAACATTCTTTTCATTAAATATATCGTTTTTATCTATTTGGGTTATATATCTATTATCTTTTTTATTTTTTATAGTCTGTAATATCTCTATAGGAATTTTCATTACAGTTACTTTGTCCATATAACTTAATATTTCATACAATTCTTTATAAATTTTAGATGTAATCATTTTTTACCTTTCTTATTTTTCAAAATCTTCTACTATTTGTGGCTTAAATAATTCACAATTTTCTACTCGAGTAGCCCCTTCTTCTATTCTTGAAGCTCCCAATTCTTCTAATAAATCACTAGCTGATTTTCTAGGAGAAGGTTTAGCTACTTCCTGAGTGCCAAATAACTTATTTATCATATCAATTACTTCATCACAGCACCTTAGCATGCTATCTCTAGTATAGTCATTTGTGACGGTTACATCCATACCTAAATTATGATTTTTGTGAAAACTCTCATAATGAGTAGTATATGAATCAATATCAGCTCCGTTGTCTATATTTAGAATGATGTAACATTCTTTTTATAGAAGATGGCTTTATATATACTTTTAAAATATTAGCATTTCCCATTGCATCATTTATTTCTTGAGGTCTAAAAAAATTAAATGCATCTAGGTCAGAAAATATTACTACATTATCGTCTGGTCTTACTAATTGTGAAAGCTTTGAATCCAATAAACCACGTTCTAATAGTTGATCAGAATCAAAACAAATTGCACCATCTATTGTACTAGCTAAATAGCGAGAGAATGTTGTTTTTCCAGAATCTGCATAACCAGATACTAATATTAACATTTTTTTATCAGAGTTATAATCTAAATGTGTGTATTTTGGTTTGTAGTGTTCATCTGGCTGTAATGCAACTGAAGTTGATTCCTCTTGTATTGAAGTTACTAATTCATTAATAAATGCATCTCTTTCATCTGTTTCTTTAAAAGATTGTGAATGTTTTAAGTTATTAGTTCCTATTTTATCTTCTACTTTATCTGCTATATCTGTAATTGTTTTTCTAAATTCAAGTGACCTATCTGTGTATGGTATTTTTTCTCCCCACTGTCCCCATTGCATAGCAGAAAATTTTTCATATCTTCTTTTTCCTAATTCAAAAGCTACCAACACAGGTAAAGTTTGTTTCTCTTCTGGAATTGATATTGTTCTGGAACCTCTTTCATCTCTTGAACATAATAGTTTAGGTTTATCATAAACCATTTGAATTAGAAATTCTTCTGACATCAATTCCATTGGTATGTATTTAATTTCTTCTTCAAAATTAAATATGTCTGGATTTGAAAATACAATTTGGCATATTCTAGGAGACCTAAAGTCTGTTTTTACTGAACTCAAATAACTTCTTTTTGAGAATAAATTTTGAGTACCATTCCTTTTCCACACTTGCATTAATCTTTGTAAATCTTCATATACATCTTCTTCGCTTTTGTATTTAGTTCCACTTGATTTTTTCTTTCCCATTAATGCTTACTCCAATCTTATTAATTTGTAATATTAAAATAATCTTTATAAATTTTATCATAAAATCTGACAGAAATCAAGAATTATGTTAATTTATCCTACTTTCTCTAAAATATCGCTTTTTTATCTTTAAATCTCAAAAAATTATAGAATTAAATAAATATAAAGCCACCTTATTCTGCTCTGTTGTTTTCATTTCCATAAGTTTAGCCATTGCAAACATTACAATTTTATATTTTCCAAAATTTATTAGTGTAGTTCTATATTCTTCATCTATACTTTTTAACATAATATCAAATTTTTCATAATTTTCTTTAGTATTATATATAAGACCCGCCCATTCGCTTTTACTCATACATATTGCTAATCTCAATTTATCCTTTATATCCATATCATTTATCATATCTATTAAATATTTAACTTTTTCACTTTCCATACTTAACCTCCATATTAAAACCTTGTATCATTTTTATTTCTACCTTTTAAATTTACTATTTCATCTGTTGTTTTTACTTTTCTTCTAACATTATTAGCTATTACATTGTCATTATCATCAAAAATGCCATTTTTATATAAATCATCACTAACATATTTATAATTCTCATCTTTATCAAATCCAATTTTATTTTGAAAATATTTCATTAAGCTACGCCAAAATCCTTTGAATTTCTGCAATTCTTGTTTAAGTTTTTCTTTTTCAGTTTGTAATTTACATATAATCTTGTCTTTAGTAGATAGTTCATTTTTCAAACTTCCGATTTCATTATCTTTTAATTCTATTTCATATTTAAGTGAACAATTTTCTTGTGCTATCTCAAAAGAATTATGCTCAAAATCCTTAATTGCTATATTTAAGTCATTTACACTTCTAATAGTTTTAGTAATATCTTTTACGTCTTTAGTATAATTTTTAAGTTTCTGGACATCCTCGTTTGAAATAACCATATTATTTTTGTTTAGTTTAGTAGGTTTTAAATTATCTAATATTTCTTTAACATCTTTACTATAATTATCAAGTTGTTTTGTTTGATTATTAGCTTTTGCAAGTTTTTGTTCTTTCTGTTCTAGTTGTTTCTTTATTTTTCTATAATCTCCCATATCCTTAACATTTATATCTT
>CALXZR010000028.1 GCA_944393295.1 uncultured Clostridia bacterium | reverse complement strand
TACAGAAGAAGATAAATATTATATTGCAGAAAGACTAGAAATATTTTATAGAGATTTATCGAAAAAAAATGGATATGAAGAACTTAAAGGAAAAATAGAAGCAATTTTAATAGAAAATAATTTAGTAGTAAATTAAACTAAAAGACCTACTGCAAAGTAGGTCTTAATTTATACTTCTATCACTTTGTGTGTATAATCTAAGTTAGCTAAAGAACCATTACCATAGCCTAAAGTATATACATTAGTTGCAAAAATATCTTTAGACATCATAGTATGCAAATGCTTATCTGTATTATTTTCCATAAATTTCTTTACAGATACAATTATTTGAATTTTAGGATTTTGATTTGCAATTGCTGAAATTATTTTTTTACCATGCTTATTAAAACCTAAAACTCTTATATATGGAACTTGCCTTCTAGACATATTTATATCTTTTTCTGAAATATTAAGCAGAGCATAAAGTAAAATTCTTTGTATACGACTTTGCGTGTAACGCTTAGATTTAATTTTTGAAATTAAATCTTCCAAAGTATTTGAAGTATTTGCTGCAGCTTTTATTTTATTTTCTAAGCCCTCAGAGACATCGGGAAGAGAGGCTATCTCAGATAAAGTCATTTTTCTTAAAGTATATATTATTTCTTTTGAAAAAACAGATAGACTTGGAATAATTTGACCACATTCTTTTTTTTCTTCTAAAAGTTCATAAGTTTCAAAAGGTACTACATAATGGATATTTTTATTTTTTTGAATCATAGTTCTAATTGCGGTTGCACTTGCAATTCCACTTTTAACATCTGCGCTGTTGTAGTCGCTATATTTTCTTTTAAGAGTAATTGGTCTAATAGGACTTTTATACTTTTTTAAAGCTTTTAAATATTCAATACCAAGTATATTATTTGGATTTTCTAAAATTTCTGTGTATTTTTGAGAACTACCAAAATACATTTGTATAGCAAGTTCACGAGCTTTCGGATAAGAAAGACCAGAACGTAATTGACGAGCTATAAGTGTAGAAAATTCTTTAGGTTCTTTGTAAAGCACTTGAGCAACATCATTTAAAGGAGAGATTTCTCCAATTTCACTACCAAAAGAAACATAATCTACTATGCCTAAACTATTTAAAATTTTTATTGCCCCCTCAGCAAAGTTTTCTGCACTTGAAATTGCATATAAAGTAGGAAGTTCAACAACTAAATCAATTCCAGCCTTTAAAGCCATTTCTGTCTTCGTCCACTTATCTACTATTGAAGTGTCGCCTCTTTGTACAAAATTTCCACTCATAACTGCTATGGTAAAATCTGTATGAGTTAATTTTTTTGAATCTTGAAGATGTAATAAATGACCATTGTGAAAAGGGTTATATTCTGATACAATTCCTAAAACACCATTCAAATAATATCACCACCATATTGTAATATTTAAAATTTACTGATATAATATCATATATTAATAAAAAAAACAATAAAGGATGTAATATGAAAGAAGTAACAATTTACACAGATGGTGCTTGCTCAGGAAACCCAGGTCCAGGTGGCTGGGGAGCTATATTAATATTTCAAGGAAAACAAAAGGAAATTTCTGGTGGTGCAAAAAATACTACAAACAATATTATGGAAATGACAGCAGTAATAGAAGCTTTAAAAATGCTAAAAGAAGAATGCATAGTTAAAATTTATAGTGATAGCGCTTATGTGGTAAATGCTTTTAATGAAAATTGGATTGAAGGCTGGATTGCAAAGGGGTGGCAAAACTCAAAGAAAGAACCAGTAAAAAACAAAGAGCTTTGGCAAGAGCTAATTTCACTTACTAATAAGCATAAAGTTACTTTTATAAAAGTAAAAGGACATAGTACAGATGAATTAAATAATAGATGCGATTTTTTAGCAACTTCGGCTGCTAAAAAATATTCATTTTAAGGTTTATAGATTGCCTAAATCTAAATAACTAAAAGGACAAAAAGAAATGAAAATCTTAGGAATTACTGGAAGCTCTGGTTCAGGGAAAACAACTTTAAGTGATATATTAAGAAAAATGCGGTATTGAAGTAATAGATTGTGATAAAGTTGCAAAGGAATTAACAGTACCAAATTCAGATTATATGAAAAGTATAATTGAAGTTTTTGGAAAAGAAATTTTAAAAGAGGATGGAAGCTTAAATAGAAAAAAATTAGGAGAAATAATATATAAAAATAAACAGGCTCTTGAAAATTTAAATAAATTAACTTTTAAATATGTAGTCGAAGAAATTTTAGAAAGATTAAGAAAACTAGAAAAGCAAGGAAAAGAAATTGTAGGCATAGATGCACCTTTATTGTACGAGGCTAGATTAGATGAGCATTGCAATTACACTATTGCAGTAATTGCAGAAGAAAACATAAAGTTAGATAGAGTTTGCAAAAGAGATAATATCTCAAAAGAAACAGCTATGCAAAGGTTAAAAATTCAAAAATCAGATAAGTTTTTTAAAGAAAAAGCTGATTTTGTAATAGAAAATAATTCAGATAATACAGAAGAATTAAAAGAAGTTATAAGTAAGATTTTAAGTAATTTAAAAATATAAAGAAGGGTAGCAAAAATGAAAGTATCAGATTTTAATTATGAATTACCAGAAGAACTAATTGCACAACATCCATACGACAAAAGAGATGAAGCAAGACTTATGGTACTTCATAGAGATACAAAAGAGATAGAGAATAAAGTTTTTAAAGATATAATTGATTATTTAGAGCCAGGAGATTGTTTAGTTTTAAATGATACTAAAGTTATACCAGCGAGATTATATGGAAAAAAAGATACAGGGGCAAAGGTAGAATTTCTTTTATTAAAAAGAATTGAAAACGACGATTGGGAAGCTATGGTACGTCCAGGAAATAAACTAAAGGCAGGAGCAAAGGTTTCTTTTGGAGATGGACTATTAAATTCAGAAGTTTTAGAAACTTTACCTGGAGGAAATAGAAAAGTTAGATTTACATATAAAGGAATATTTAATGAAATTTTAGACCAAATTGGTTTAATGCCTCTACCACCATATATTAAAGAAAATATAAAAGAAGAAAATGAAAAATATCAAACTGTATATGCTAAATATGAAGGATCAGCAGCAGCTCCAACAGCAGGTCTTCATTTTACAGAGGAGCTTTTAGAAAAAATTAGAAAAAAAGGTGTAGAAATTGCAAAAGTAACACTTCATGTTGGAATAGGCACTTTTAGACCAGTAAAGGTAGAAAATGTAGAAGAGCACCAAATGCATTCAGAGCATTTCTATGTAAAGCAGATAGAGGCAGATAAAATAAATAAAGCAAAAGAAACAGGTCATAGAGTAATTGCAGTAGGGACAACTTCTTGCAGAGTTTTAGAATCTGTTTCTGATGAAAATGGAAAAATGAAGGAAATAGAAACAGATACAAGTATTTTTATTTATCCAGGTTATAATTTTAAATGTGTAGACTGCTTAATTACAAATTTTCATTTGCCTGAGTCTACTCTAATAATGTTAGTTTCAAGTTTAGCTGGAAAAGATTTCATTATGGAGGCTTATAAAAAGGCAGTAGAAGATAGATATAAATTCTTCAGTTTTGGAGATGCAATGTTTATTTGTTAGTTTGTAAATAGAGCTATGTAAATGTTTTGTAGGCTTTGAAAAAAATTTTAATTAATTTGCTAAGAAAATATAATAGATAAAAGGAGTAAAGAATGAAACAAGCAATTACATATGAATTATTGCATATAGATAAAAATTCAGGAGCGAGAAGAGGTGTAATACATACTCCTCATGGAGATATACAAACCCCAATTTTTATGCCAGTAGGAACACAAGCTACAGTAAAGGCTATGACACCAGATGAATTAAAAGAAATGGTACATGCTCAAATAATTTTAAGCAATACTTATCATTTATTTTTAAGACCTGGGCACGAACTAGTAAAAGAGGCTGGTGGCTTACATAAGTTTATGAATTGGGATAGACCAATTTTAACAGATAGTGGTGGTTTTCAAGTTTTTAGCTTAGGGCCACTTCGCAAGATAACAGAAGAAGGAGTAGAATTTAGATCACATTTAGACGGAAGTAAAAAATATATAAGCCCAGAAATTTCAATGGAAATACAAGAAGCATTGGGCTCAGATATAATGATGGCTTTTGATGAATGTTGTCCTTATCCATCTACTTATGAATATACAAAAAACTCTATGGAAAGAACTACAAGATGGGCAAAAAGATGTAAGGATTACCATACTACTACAGATAAACAAGGTTTATTTGGAATAATCCAAGGAGGTTTTTTCAAAGACTTAAGAGAAAAATCTGCAAAAGATTTAATAGAATTAGACTTTCCTGGATATGCAATTGGAGGCATTAGTGTGGGAGAACCAAAAGACGAATTTTTAGACATTTTAAGATTTACTACACCTTTAATGCCAGAAAATAAACCTCGATATTTAATGGGAGTTGGAACACCAGATTATTTAATAGAAGCAGCTTTAGCTGGTATTGATATGTGTGATTGTGTACTTCCAACAAGAATTGCAAGACATGGAACAGCCATGACTTCAAATGGAAAAGTTGTTGTAAGAAATGCAACTTACGAGAGAGATTTTACACCATTAGATCCTGAATGTGATTGCTATACTTGTAAAAATTATACAAGGGCATATATTAGACACTTGCTTAATACAAAGGAAATTTTAGGAATAAGATTACTTTCAATTCATAATTTAAGATTCTTGACTAAATTGATGGATAGAGTTAGAATAGAAATAGAACGCGATAATTTATTAAATTTTAGAGATGAATTTTATAATAAATATGGTTATACAAAAGAATAGGTATTTTAGCCTTTAGAAAGGATTGGTGCGGGGATGAATTTAGAAGAAAGCGACAAATTTGTAAAGGAGAATGAGGCGAGAAACAGAAAAAAAAGAATGGTACTTATCTCAATTATACTATGTGCAGTACTAATAGCTTTTTTATTCGTGTTAATCTTATTTATAAAGTATCAAGATTCGCTTATATTAAAGGTTTTTGTTGATGGTACAAGAGTGGAATTTTCTTCTAGTCTATTTACAGAAATTGATGGTAATACTTACGTTAATGCTAGAGAAATAGCTAGAATAATGAATTGTACATATACTAAAGGTGATTATGGTAAGTATAATGAAAATGAAAATAGTGGTTATATATCTAGCAATCACGAAGCTGTTGCCTTAGAAGCTGATTCGGATAAAATGACTAAATACATTTTAAATGATGAAGATAGTATTTCAGAAGAAAAGAAAACTGCTGAAGAAGAACAATATGGTGTTGAGCTTACAGTTAGATCTGAAAATGAAACTCAAGAGGTGTTTACATTAGAACATCCTATAAAATTAGTAGAAGGAAATTTATACATTCCATTTGAAATATTACCAGATGTATTTAATATTCAAATAAATACAGAAGAGGAAAACAGAATAAGGATATATACATTACCAACACTTTATAGTGAAGCTAAAACTATTGCTGGAAAATTAGGATATACAAATATAACAGGTGAATATGAAAACATTAGAGCTCTAGTATATGGATATATCGTAGTTGGTAACGATGGAAAATTTGGTGTAATTAATTTAAAAGGTGAAGAAGTAATTAGTGTAAAATACAGTGAAATAGAATTTATACAAAATGTACAAGAATTCTTTGTATATGCTGCTAATACAATAGGTTTGCTTTCAAGTAATGGACAAGAAATAATTACTCCTACAGAGTATGATGATATTTCAGTACTAAATGCAGAAAAGCAACTATATTTAGTTGAAAGAAATGGAAAATATGGAGTTTTAAATAGACAAGGTGATGTTGTAATACATGCTGAATATGACCAAATAGGATTAGAGGATGAAAATGGAACTTTTGCAGAAAGTGAGTTTGCAGAAACAATCGAAGATCCAGTTATTTTATTTGACACATGTATTCCAGTAAAACAAGGTGCAAAATATGGATTATTTGATATAGAGGGAAATGAACTTGCAAAAACTGTATATGATGGACTTGGATATTCAATGGAAGAAACACAAAGTTCAAGTTCTAGTTCAAATAATACAAACACAAATATAGGAGAAGCTGGAGTTTTAATACTACCAGAAAGTACAGGAATACAAGGTATAGTAATAAATCAAAATGGTGGATATGGTGTTTATGATGTATTAGCAAGAAGAATTATAGTTCCAACAGTATGCTCAAGAATTTATTCAGTAACTAGAGCAGGAGTTACAAATTACTATATGGAATTTAATGGAATGCAATTAGAAGTAGCAGAATATATGATAAATAATAATTTAGTATCTGTGAAAGAAGAAAATAATTTAGCAGAAAATACTGGTATAGATAATAATGTTGTTCAAAATGTAGAAAATCAAGTTACAGAAGGAAATGTAACTAGTGAATAAGTGGAAGTAAATAATTAAAACAAGACTCCTTCAAAAAATATTTGGAGGACTTTTGTTATTTTAGTATAAAAAAGAAATATAAAGCATAAAATTTAGAAAAAAGAGGGGAAGTAAAAATATGAATAATTTATTTATTGATTTTGGAAAAACACTTATTTTTTCTATAATTATTACATTAATGGCTTTAATTATTCTTTCTTTAGTTTTGAGTTTTTCTGATGTGTCGGAAGAAATAATAAGCCCATCTATTATTGTAATTTCGAGTATAAGTATTTTAATTGGTAGCTTTTTAATTTCCAGAAAAATAAAAGAAAAAGGAATTTTAAATGGAGCAATTTTAGGTGCTTTGTATATTGTAACAATTTATATAATTTCTAGCGTATTAAATAAAAATTTTAGTTTAAATTTGTATTCTGGAATAATGATTGGTATGGGAATATTAGCAGGAGCAGTAGGTGGAATTTTAGGGGTAAATTTAAAATCAAAAGTATAGATAATATTAAACTATCGAAGAGGGAGAAATCCTTCTTTTTTAGTTTTATTTAAAAATCTAAAAAAGTAGTTGATATTTTTTGATATTTAATATAAAATGAACAAAGATTTATAGTAGGAGGAAAAGATGGTAACTTTTGATGATGTTGTAAACAACATAGAATTGAAAGAGTTAATAAAGAATGCTCAAAAACAATTAGATGTACTAGGATATACAGAACACTCTGCAAGACATGTTGGTTTAGTTGCTGAGAGGGCAGCATATGTTTTAAGGACTTTAGGATATGATGAGCATAGAATTGAACTTGCTAAAATCGCAGGTTATATGCACGATATAGGAAATTCAATAAATCGTGTAGATCATGCACATACTGGAGCTATTTTAGCATATCAAATATTAAAAGATATGAGTATGGACGTGGAAGATAGAACAGAAATTATGATGGCAATAGGAAATCACGATGAAGTTACAGGTACAGCTGTAAGTGATATATCAGCTGCAATTATTTTAGCTGATAAATCTGATGCACATAGAAGTAGAGTTTCTAAAAAAGATAGAAGTTTATTTGACAAACATGATGAAGTTAATTATGCAGTTACAAATTCAGAATTAATAATAGACAAAGAGCAAAGAAAAGCAATATTAAATTTAACAATTGATACAAAAATTTGCCCTGTAATAGATTATTTTGAAATATTTATGGAAAGAACACAGATGAGTAAAAGAGCAGCAAAATATTTGGGGTTATGGTTTGAATTAGTTATAAATAACACAAACTTATTATAGGAGGAAAAATACAGTGGAAAAAAACTTAAGAAAATTTAGAACAATAGCAATAGTATTAGTTGTAATATTAATAGCTTTAATTGCTTTTGTAGGTGTTTATGGAAAATCTTTAAATGCTTTAAAAAATCTAATACCAGACTATACTTATGGTATGGAATTAGAAGGAGCAAGACAATTAAAATTTGTTGTGGATACAACAGAAGAAGAAAAAGAAGTATATGTTGACGAACAAGGAAATATACTTGGAGAGGTAAAAACAGAGGAAAGTGAAGGCGTTTCTTTAGAAACAGAAAATACTGAAGAAACTACAGAAGAAACACAAAATCCTCAAGAAATCACAGAGGAAAATACTCCAAGTTATGCAACAGAAACTAGAACAATAAAGAAAAATGAAGATAGTGTTTTAACAAAAGAAAACTTTGAAAAAACTAAAAAAATAATTCAAACTAGATTAAATAAACAAGGAATTTCAGAATACAATGTGAGACTAGATACTGTAACAGGAGATATGGTAGTTGAAGTTCCAGATGATGAAAATGTCAATATTGTATATCAGTTAGTTCAAACTAAAGGTGAAATTCAAATTATAGATCATCAAACAGGTATTATTTTAATAGATAGTAGTCATGTAAAAAAGGTTGAAGCAGTTTATACATCAGGAGAATCATATCAAACTTTTCTTCAAGTAACTTTTGATAAAGAAGGTGCTGAAAAATTAAAAGAAATTAGTAATGAATATGTAGAAGTTACTGATGAAACAGGCGAAGCTACAACAACATATGTAGAAGTTACTTTAGATGGAGAAGCATTACTTACTACATATTTTGGAGAAGAACTAGAAGCTGGAATTATCCAGATTCCAATGGGAGATGCTACAACTGATATAGAGGAATTTAGATCTTTATTTGAAACTACTCAGTATTTAGCAAACATTATGAATAATGGACAAACTCCAGTTGTATACTCATTAAGCTCAGACAACTTCTTAAAATCAAGTATTACAGATACACAAATTTTAGTTGCTGTAATAATTGCTATAGTAGCTTTAATATTAGCTTCTATAATTTTAATAGTAAAATTTAAAGTAAAAGGATTATTAGCAGCTATTTCAAATATTGGTTTTATTGCTTTAGTTACTATTATTTTAAGATATACAAAAGTAACAATAACTTTAAATAGTGTAATTTCTTTTGTAGCAATGATTATTTTAAATATAGTTTTCTTGAAAATGTATTTAAAAAATATGATCAAACTATCAGAAATTAATGCATATAAAGAAACAATGAAAAATTATTATTTATCTGTTATTCCGGTAGGTGTTGTTGCTGTTATATTTACTTTTATGGCTAATGCAACTATTAGTAGTATTGGTATGATAGTATTTTGGTCTATGTTTATACAAGCTATTTATAATTTCCTTATTACAAGAGCTTTATACTTAGGTCAAGATAAAGCAAAGTAATTATAATTAGAAAGAAAGGAATGATTTTGATAATGAATAAAGAAATGAATAAAAAAATATTAATTTTAGGATTAATACTTCTAATTATTGCTGGAATTATAGTAGTACTTTTAAAAGGTTTTAATGTAGATTTAATGTTAGAACAACACGAAGAAATTACATACAATCTTGGAAAAGAATACGAACTAAAAGATATCGAAGCTATTTGCAAAGAAGTTTTTGAAAATAAGAAATTTGTTATAAAAGAAGTTGAATTATTTAAAGACGCAGTTGCAATAAATGTTTCATCTATTACAGATGAAGAAAAATCAAATTTAGTAGAAAAAATGAATGAAAAATATGAAGATGATAAAACAGTAGACGATTTAAGTATTGATACTATACCTAATGTTAGAATTAGAGACTGGGTTAGCCCTTATATAAAACCAGTGTGTATTTCAATTTTTATTATTTTAGCATATATAGCAATAAGATTTAGAAAATTAAATACATTTAAGCTATTGGGAAATTTAATCTTAAAAATAGCAGTTACTGTACTTGCAATTTTAAGCATTATAGCAATTTTAAGAATACCAATTGTTCCAAGTTATATAACAATCTTAATGGTTATTGCAGTAGCTGAATGCTCTATTTATTTAGGAAAATATGAAAGAAATTTAGTAGAAGAAAAAAATAAATCAAACAAGAAAAAAGGAGCAACAAAGAAATAGAAATAATTTGCGAGAATTTAAAAGTGAAATTTCTTAAATTCTCGCTTTTTTAGGTTAAGGGGGATTTATGTTAGAAGTAAAAGATTTGAGTAAAAAATTTGGTAGTTTACTAGCATTAGATAATTTAAATTTTACAGCAGAAGATGGCAAAATTTTTGGAATAGTTGGAAGAAATGGTGCAGGAAAATCAACTACCTTTAGATTAATACTAAAAATAATAGAACCAACTGCAGGAAAAATTATATATAATGGAAAAGAAATAACAGAAAATACCTTAGATAAAATAGGTTATTTACCAGAAGAAGGAAGTTTAATTTCAACTTATACGGTTTTAGAATTATGTGAATACTATGGTGGATTAAAGCTAATTGATAGCGAGACTATAAGAACAAGATTAATAGATTGGCTTACAGAGTTTAATATTACAGAGTATTTAAACAAAAAAATAAAAGATTTGTCAAAAGGAAATAGACAAAAAATTCAATTTATTATTTCAGTATTACATAATCCAGAGCTTTTAATACTAGACGAACCTTTTTCTGGTTTAGATCCAATTAGTGTAGAAGAATTAAAAAAAGCAATACTAAAATTAAAGGCTGAAGGAAAAACTATTATATTTTCATCACACAGAATGGATCATGTTGAAGCTCTTTGCGAAGATATATTAATAATAGATAAAGGAAAAAGTTTATTACAAGGAAATTTAAAAGAAATTGAGAATAACTATGAAATTGATGGAGTAAAAGGCGGACACAATTTAAATGATATATTTATAAGCAAGGTAGGTGCTTCAAATGAATAGTAGAAAAGTAAAAGAAATAGTAAAATTTTATATTCAAAAAAATGTACAAAATAAATGGTTTGTACTTGTAAATGTAATTATTCTTATCTCAATGTTAGTATCAACAAATGCAAGTCATATAAGAACGTTTTTAGAAAGTAAAAATATAGAATTATTTAAAGATGAATTTAAAATAGAAATTATAGATAAAGAAAATTTGGCTAAAGATGAAATAGTAAAACAATTTGAAAATAGAGAAAATATTGAAATTTCTGAAGTAGAAGAAAATAAGTATACAAAAGATAATATTCCAAGAAATTTTGCTTTAGTTGAAATTAAGCATAATGATGAGGAAATAATTTCTGCTACAATTACGTCAAAAGAAGGAATTGATACGGAAATTTATAATAAAATAACAGAAGGTATAAAAGAAGCTAGAAATAATATTTTTGCAGAAAGTATAGGAGTAGAAACAGAGGAATTAGATATATTAAGTAGAGATCCGCTAGTAGAAAGAGTATTTCTAGGTGCAAATGCAGAAAATTCTGGACAAAAAGAAGCAATAAAAATGGTAAGTACTTTAGCAGTATATATGATATCTATTTTTATATTTTCAAAAATTGCAAATGAAATTGCCCAAGAAAAAGTAT
This sequence comes from uncultured Clostridia bacterium, assembly GCA_944393295.1. The sequence goes on along the minus strand of CALXZR010000028.1, from coordinate 3,798 downwards.
CTAAATCTATTGAATATGTATTAACTTCAGTTACTGCAGAGGAATATTTATTAGCTAAAATAATAAGCGTAATGGCAGTTGTATTAATACAATTAATTTATGCTATAGTATACTTTATGATAGGAAACTTGATAAGCAATATAATTACATTTTTTGCTGTGGGAGGAAAGTTTGTAGGAGTAGTAGAAAACTCAATAGCAGTTTTAGATAAAGATATTGTTGAATATATACTTTTAGTATTTGTATATGCTTTTTTAAATCTAATATTAATGTCTATTATACAAGCTGCTTTATCTTCAAAAACTACTAGTATGTCTGAAGCAGGAAATAGTGTAATGTTTTTAATGGTAATTACAATTTGTGCTTATTTTGTAACATTAGGTTTAATTACTCCATATACAAATATGACAATTGGACTATACATATTATCATGTATACCACTTTTATCAAATTATTTTATTCCTGCAATAGTAATTATAGGACAAGGAACAGGATTGCAAATAGCTGTATCACTTATATTACTTATATTAGCTATTCCAGTAACCTTTAAAATTTGTGCTAAAATTTTAAAAAATGGTGTATTAGATTATAGCAATAAAAAACCTAAGAAAAAAGAAAAGACTTTTGAAGAAGAGCAAAAAATATTAATGAATAAAATGAAGTATAAACAATTTTCTTTTGCAATAGGCATGAGTATTTTAGTTTTAATAATTGTTCAAGTTATAATGCAGTTAATAATGGAGATGATAGTAGCACCACTACTTAATATTAGTAGCACAAACTTTCAATTAATATCTATGTCAATAATATCAATATTAAGCTTTTTAGCTTCTTATGGAGTTGTGAGAGCATATACAACAAATAAAATAGATAAAAAGAGTATAGATAAAAAGCTTAAAGCAAAGTATTGTATAATTGGATTAGCTTTAATAGTTGTACTTCAAGGAGTATTATCTTATATATATCCAAAAATAGGATTGGATTATAATGCAATAGAAGTAATAGATATACAAGAGAATTTTTCTATATTAACTTCAATTATGTATATAGTAACAATTGCTTTAGTCCCAGCAATTTTTGAAGAATTATTCTTTAGAAAAGGATTAATTGACTTTTCTGAAAAATATGGAAAAGTATTTGCTGTAATTGTGTCTGCAATTATTTTTGGACTAGCACATATGAATTTAGGTCAATTTATATTTGCATTTTTCATGGGAATTATTTTTGGAACAATATATATATACTCAAAAGATATAAAATTAACTGTGCTATTACACTTTTTAAATAATGGATATGTTGCTTTGTTTACAGTACTATTAATGAATGGAGCTATAAGTGAAGAATTTATTAGCTATTTTAATATAATAATTTTTGCTATAAGTGTAATAATTTTATTAACAACAATAATAAGATTTTTGGCTAAAAACAAACAAAAAATAAAAGAATTTAAATTAACAAAGCAGAATATTTCACAATATAAATACATATTTTTAGACTTTACATTATTAATATCTCTTGTACTAATTGGATGCTGTTTTATACTAACAGAAAAAATACTAAGATTAATGTAAAATGAAAAAAATGTTATATTTTAAATAATTATGTTTATTTTTTGGAAAATATATGATAAAATAATTAAAATTTAAAAATGGAGGTCTAATTATGGGAGTAATAAAAAAATGTGCACGTTGTGGTTGTTTATATACAACAGATACAGATGTATGTCAAGAATGTAAAAAGAAAGACATAGTAGATTTAAATAAATTAAAAGGATTTATAGAAGAAGGTTTTGTAGCAGGAACAACAAAGCAAGATATTTTAAACGGAACTGGAATAAGTGCAAAAAATTTAGAACGATATTTAGGATATGAAGAATTTGCTGGAATTTATTTTTCAGAAAATAATATTCTAAAGGGAGCAGAATTAGACTCAAAAGGAAGTATAAATGTATAAGTTTTTAATATTAGCATAATGGAGGAATTTATAAATGGCAGACATTATAGAAGAACTTGAAAAAAGAGGATATATAGAACAATATACACATGAAAAAGAAATGAAAGAAACCTTTCAAAAAGAAAGTGTAAGATTTTATTTAGGAATAGATCCAACAGCAGATAGTTTACATATTGGTCATTTTATAGCTTTGATGGTAGCTTCTCATTTACAAAAAGCTGGTCATAAACCAATAATATTAGTAGGTGGTGGAACAGCTACAATTGGTGATCCTTCAGGAAAAACTGATATGAGAAAAATGATGACAAGAGAAACTATAGATGGAAATGTTGCTGCAATAAAAAAACAAATAGAAAAATTCATTACTTTTGAAGGTGAAAATGCAGCTATTATAGTAAATAATGCTGATTGGCTTCTAAATTTAAATTATATTGAATTTATGAGAAATATAGGAACACTATTTTCTGTTAATAGAATGCTTGCAGCTGATTGTTACAAGAATAGAATGGAAACAGGATTAACATTTTTTGAAATGGGCTATATGCTTTTACAATCTTATGATTTTCTATATTTACACGATAAATATAATTGTAAATTACAAATCGGTGGTAATGACCAATGGTCTAATATAATAGGTGGAGTAGAATTAATAAGAAAAGTAGGGGCAGAAGATTCTTTTGGAATGACATTTAAATTGTTAACAAATAAAGATGGAAAGAAAATGGGAAAAACAGAAAAAGGTGCTCTATGGTTAAATGCAGAAAAAACTTCTCCATATGAATTTTATCAATACTGGAGAAATATTGATGATGCAGATGTAAAAAAAGTACTAAGCTTACTTACATTTTTACCAATGGAAAAAATAGAAGAGTTGTGTGCTTACCAAGATGAAAGAATAAACGAAGCTAAAAAAGTTGCTGCTTTTGAAATTACTAAATTAATACATGGCGAAGAAGAGGCAATAAAAGCAGAATCAGCAGCAAATGCTTTATTTGGAAATGGTGGGGATATAGAAAATATGCCAAAACTTAAAGTTGAGGAAAATACTTCTATATTAGATGCTATTGTAAATGCGGAAATGGCAAATTCAAAAGGACAAGCAAAAACTTTAATTGCACAAGGTGGAATCACATTAAACGATGAAAAAGTAACAGATATTTCATACAAATTGGAAGAAAAAGACTTTAAAGAAGGATATGCAATTTTAAGAAAAGGCAAAAAAGTTTTCTGTAAACTAGAAAAATAGTTTTTTATATATTAGTTATTATAGAATCTTTATAAAAATAAAAATGAAAGCAGAAGATAAAATCTTCTGCTTTTTTTCTGGGAAAATATAATTTATTTACAAGCTAAAGTTAAATAAAAATTCAATCTCAATTGTAATTTGATATCTTAATAGTACTATCTTTCCTATAGATATTTTTTGTAAATTGTAATTTGTATTGAAAATTAACAAAAGAGTAATTTGTAAATTAGTAACTTGTTAAAAATTTAACACCATAATACTTTTTTATATACTAAAGCTCATAGAAACAATAACATCTATATTTTCCCAGTCACATATTTTGTTTGAATTATATATCCATCTATTAATAAAATTATTAGTAGATGGATATATTTTAGATTTTGCTTAAAATTAAACTTCAAAAGTTTCTGAATTGAATTTGCTAATTTCAAATTCAATTTGAGAAATTTCATTTTCTAAGATTTCTCTTTTTTCTTGAAGATTATCTTTATTAAAAGCAAGTTCTTTAGATAGGTAGTAAGAATTGTTTACTTCTGTAACTCTTTCTTTTGAAGGACTTTTTTCAAGTAAATCATCATATAGAGAAAGAAGAGTTCTTT
>CALXZR010000027.1 GCA_944393295.1 uncultured Clostridia bacterium | reverse complement strand
AACGATAAAAAGTTTGCTTTTTTACTTTGTCAAAACTTTCGCCTACCAACAATTTTCCATCTCTAATGGCGATACCAAGAACAATAGGGCGGATTTCCTCAAATTTATTCATACCAAAACCTCCTTTTAAAAATTAAAATTCTAAACTATATTATAAAAGTAAAAGAATAGCTTTGCAACAAAATTTATCAAAAATGGTAGAATTATCCAAAATAGTATGGTATAGTAAAAAATATAAAAACAAAGGAGGAAAAATATGGTACCTATTATTATTATCGTAATTTTAATTATCATAACTGTGCAGCTTGTACAAAAACCAGATTGGCTTGTAGATAAAGGAAAATTGGGAGAAAAAATGATAGAGGGAGAGTTAAACACTATTTCAGGAGATAAAAAAATTATCAATGATATCATGTTTAATGATAATGGAAAAAGTAGACAAATAGATCATATAGCGATAACAAAACAAGGTGTTTTTGTTATTGAAACAAAGAACTACAATCGACCAATATATGGAAGAGAAACGTCAACAGAATGGAGAGAATATATTGGAAAAAAATATTATACGTTTAAAAATCCGATTCATCAAAACTATGGACACCTACAAATTGTAAAAAATATATTAGAAGGAATAACAGATCAAGTCTTTCCAATTGTTGTATTTGCAAAGAGACCAAATTTAAAATTAAAAGTAGAAGTAACAAGTCCTGTACTAAAACAAGAAGAACTAGTTAAATATATATTAAAACAAAAAGAAGTACTGAATACACAAAAAATAGAAGAAATTTATCAAATATTAATACAAAATCAAATAACAGATAAACAGACAAAAAAATTACATAAGGAAAATGTACAATATTATGTGCAATATTTAGATGGTATTGCACAAAATGGAAATTGTCCAAGATGCGGAGCAAAATTAGTAAAGAGACATAGTAAAAAAGGCGAATTCTATGGATGTAGTAATTATCCAAAATGTAGATATACAAAAAATATAGAACCAGTAGTAGAGAATAAAATATAGGAGGAAAGAAATGAAAACTTTACTTGTAGCATATCCAAAATGTTCTACCTGCCAAAAGGCGAAAAAATGGTTAGAACAAAATCATATATCTTTTGAGGAAAGACATATAGTGGAAAATAATCCTAAAAAAGAAGAATTAAGAAAATGTATTTCATTAAGTAAGAAAGAAATAAAAAAGTTTTTCAATACAAGCGGATTAAAATATAAAGAATTAAATTTAAAAGAAAAATTAAGCCATATGACAGAAGACGAAAAATTAGAAATACTAGCAAGTGATGGTATGTTGGTAAAAAGACCATTAATTGTTACAGAAGATACCGTTCTAGTAGGATTTAAACCAGAAGAGTGGGAAGAATATTTTAAAAGTAAAAAATAGAAGACTAGTAGGAGATGTTAGAAGAAAAAATAACAGTCCTATTAGTCAAGATGATTGTGCTAAAATATTGCACTTGACATAATTTTAACACAAACTACATGTCAAAAAATAGCAAAACTTGTCAGGTGTGCAAAAAAACTTAAATTTTTACATTATTTTTTGCTATCTGTTATCATTTTAACGTTTTGTAAAGAAAAATAATATAATTTTTCTCCGTTTTTTAAATTTTCTAAAAATATAGCTCCAAATTTTTCATAATAATTATTTAAGGTTGTTTTAAGATAAAGTTTGTGTATTCCTCGTTTCTTAGCTTCCTCTAAAATCGCGTTATGGAGTATTTTCGAAAATCCATTCCCTCTATAGGATTCTTTTACAAACATAGTGGCATACCATGGAGATAAATCTTTTCTTTCTTCTCCATCTGTTGGAAAAATAGAGATAAATCCAATAAGAGTAGAATCATCTAGCAAAACTAATTTACAATATAGAGGATTGTCAAAATTTTGAATTATTTTAGCTATTTTTTTATTTATTTTAACAGTATATTCTAGTGGAGAGGCTATCTGCTTTCCCCATTTTTTTTGGGTTAGTTCAGCTACTTCCTTAAGGTATTCTTGTTTATCTTTTATATTATATATTTTTAACATGTTACCTCCTAAAGGAAAAGTAAAAAAATTTATTTTATGGAATAAGAAAATTTAACTTGAGGTAAATTATTATTGGCTGTATCATCATCTATTTTTACAATTGTACCACCCATTTTTTTATAAAATTCTTGAGCGCTAAAATTATATTTGTGACAAGAAATAAAAAATTTATCTACGCCAGTATCTTTAATGGAATAATAAGCTAAGTCAAATAATTTTTTGCCAAGTCCTTGTCTCTGATATTCCTTCTTTATATAGAATAAACCAATTTCTTGCGAATAATCTTGAAAATGCCTAGAAGGTTCTCCAAATTCTATATAAGCGATGATGTTATTATTATCTGTTGCGACATATAGGTTTTGATTAGGATTATCTATAATTTTTTTGAATTTAATTTCATTTTCTGCATAATTATAATTATTTATTTTTTCATCTGGATAAATTCCTCTATAAGTTGTCTCCCAAATTTCTCGTTTTAATAAA
>CALXZR010000026.1 GCA_944393295.1 uncultured Clostridia bacterium | reverse complement strand
GGTGGAATTATTGGTTATATATTGTATATAATATTTAAACCATTAACAACTAAAATATTGAATTATATAAAAGAAGAATAAAGACCAAATTACCGTTTAGTGGTATGATATAAAAATAGTAATTTGTGGAGGAGATGAAAAAAGAAAATGGAAAATTTAACATTAAATTATTTGCAAAGAGCAATAAATAAAATAGATGGTATAACTGTTGGAGATAGTAACCCTTCTGATAGATACTTTATGAAATTTATAGAAGAAGTTGGCGAATTGTCCGAAAGTATAAGAAAAGATAAAAGAATGTCAAATGATGAAATAAAGGGCACTATTGAAGAAGAATTATATGATATCTTGTATTATATTATTCGTTTGGCAAATGTATATAATATAGATTTAGAAAAATCAATATATTTGAAAGAACAAATAAATGCTAAAAAATACAATAGAAAAAGTATATGTGATAAAAATTTTTTCGATTAGAAAGGCAAATTACAATTTCTAGATTAGTTTGAAATACAACTAATCTTTTTTATTTTATAAAATTTGATAATAAAAACCAAAAACTATACATATAGCATTAAGAAATAATAGAATATTGAATTTTAGGTAATGAAATGAATACTTTATAAAAAAGTGTATATAATAAAAAAAAATCATTCCGAAAACTTTAAAAATATTTACATTTTCGGAATATATTGAAAATTATAATATTATTCACATTAATTTTAATTTGCCTAAATTTGAGGATTTAAAAGAATACCATAAATTATATGAGTACATTTCTAAGAATTATATTAAGGGTAAAAGGAATTTTATTTTAATTGATGAAGTACAAATGTGTGATGGATTTGAGAAAGCATTAAATGGGCTACATGCAGAGGAAAAATATGATATTTATATAACTGGGTCAAATGCTTTTTTATTAAGTAGTGATTTGGCAACATTATTTACTGGTAGAACATTTGAAATTGAAGTTTATCCATTTTCATTTAAAGAATATCTAAAATATTATAACTATAATGATATTCAAGAAGCGTTTGATAAATATACTCAAGAAGGTGGAATGTCAGGTTCGTACATTTATAAAACTCAAGAAGATAAATATCAATATATATCTGATGTTTTTAACACATTAATTATAAGAGATATTAGGCAAAAATATAATATAAAAAATACAGATGTATTAAATAATTTAAATAATTATTTAATAGATAATATTTCCAACTTTACATCGTCTAACTATATTACTCATTTTCTTAATAGTAACAAAGTGAATATAACGGATAAAACTGTGAAAAATTATATAGATTATCTATGTAATGCATTTGCCTTCTATAAAGTTAAGAGATATGATATAAAAGGTAAAAAATATTTAAGTACACAAGATAAATATTACTTAGCAGATCACTCATTTAAATATTCCATATTAGGAACAAATAATATGGACTTTGGAAGAACATATGAGAATATTGTAGCAATAGAATTACTAAGACGAGGATATGAACTATATGTAGGAACTATGTATCAAAAAGAAGTAGATTTCATTGCTAAAAAGCGTAATGAAAATCTTTATATACAAGTATCTGATTATATTGGTGATGAAAGCACTTTGAAAAGAGAGACAACTCCACTACTTCAAATAAGAGATGCATATCCTAAGATAATAATAGCAAGAACAAGACATGAAGATTATCAATATGAGGGAATTCAAATATATGATATTGCGAATTGGTTAGCAAAATAATAGGTTGTATAATATAAATAGTAATTTATAGAGAGGAATTTTTATGGAAAAGATATTTGTTTTTGATTTAGGAAATGTAATAGTCAAACCAATGAATGTTAAAAAATTGTATGAAATGTTAGAATGCAAAGTTTCTTTTTAAAATTTTTATGAATATTTTAAAAGTGACAAATTTTCTGATGATATCCATATAGGTCTTATATCAACAGAAGAATATATTAAAAAGATATTAAAATTTTCAAAATCAGATAAAAATATTGAAGAATTTATTAGTATATTTACTGGACCAATCAGAAACGGATTATTCAAAAATACAGTTGATCTAATAGACAGATTGAAAAAAGAGAATAAAAAAGTATGTATGCTATCTAATTTAAGACAAATAGACTTTGAATGGTTTTCTACACAATATGATATTAGTAAATTTGATAATCTATATTTATCCTATAAAATGCATTTAATGAAACCAGATGATGAAATATATAGAGAAATGATTAAAGATTTGGGAGTCTCTTCTAATTCTATATATTTTTTTGATGATAACCAAGCTAATGTTGAAACTGCTCAAAAATTAGGAATAAATGCGTATTGTGTGACTGGTGATACAATAAAAGATTTGATATTAAGAGAAAAATTATTAAAATAACAATTAGATACTTTAGAAAAATATTCTAATAGTAAATTAAAAATAAATTAATTATAAAACAAAAATTATACATGTTTTTTGAATATGTATAATTTTTTCAATTTTTTATACATATTTATTTAAGCTCCTGTAGAAATTGCAAAATATAATATATTTTCTATTAAATTGTTGAATTAAGTTGACATTTGATAGAAAATATTATAAAATACGAACAATAGTTCAAGTGATAATATATGAAAAAAATGAAATTGTAAGAACTAAATTTTGTATAAAGGATGTGTTCTTATGGAAGAAAAAAAGAATGAAATTATTTTATTTGAAAACCAAGGAGTAAAGTTAGAAGTAAACCTAAAAGATGAAACAGTGTGGCTAAACAGAGAACAATTAGCTGAATTGTTTGATAGAGATGTAAAAACTATTGGAAAACATATTAATAATGCTTTAAACGAAGAATTACAGGATGTTTCAACTGTCGCAAAATTTGCGACAGTTCAAAAAGAAGGAGATAGAAAAGTTACAAGGAATATTGAAT
>CALXZR010000025.1 GCA_944393295.1 uncultured Clostridia bacterium | reverse complement strand
ATAATATGAAACACTATTTTGAATAGATTTATCATCTTCTATTATTAAAATTTTAGTCATTTTATATCACTTTCTTTTCTATTATAAATTTACTGTAATAATAGTAAATAGTATAAAAACAGGTTTACTTCCACCGAAATACTTGCTTTTATAATTTATTTTTTTAGATAAATTACTTTTTGTTTATCAAAAATTCTTTTACTATCTCTGCAAACTTCTCAGGTGCTTCAATATTTATTTCGTGCCCTACATTCCTTATTACTTTTAATTCACTATTTTTTATATTTTCATTTAATTTTTTTGCACTTTCTAAATTTGCAGTGTCTTTTTCTCCACATACAACTAATATAGGAGATTTTAATTTTGATATTTTTTCTTTTATATTTAATTCAGCCATAGAGTTTGTTAATTGTATAAAATTTTCTTTTGAAATACCTATATTTTCAAAAGTCTTTTTAGGCATAAACTTAAATATGAAATTTTGTAGTTTAAATAATTTTTTTGGTATCTCATAAGGTACACCACAAAGTATAATAAAATTTACTTTTTCAGGATGCAATATTGCATAATCAATAGCAAGTATTCCACCTAATGAAAGACCAACTAAATTTAATTTATCACTAAATGAATTACAGTAGTCTACAAATACTGTAAATACATTTTCATAGGTTAATTGATAATTTTTAGTAATTTCAAACAAGTTAGGTGTTTCAACATTTATATTATCTTGATTTAATATCTCTTTTACTTTATCCCAACTTTTATCTGTTTGACCTAGTCCGTGAACTAATATATTTGTCATTTTTTGAATTTCCTCCATAAATTATTATCATTCGCTTATAATTTCATATAGTACTTGACTTCTTTTTCCGTTTTCATATCTCATTCGTTTCTCCTCATAAATATCTTTAAATTGGTTATATATATATTCTGAATCACTATATATTTGCTCTGGATAAATATTCTTTCCGTTTTTTATTCCTTCTATGTGTCTACAAGCAATAAGATAACAGGAAAAATCTAATATTTTTTGTTTTGACTCTTCCAACTTATTATTCTTTTCTTCAAGTTCCATTAAATCTTCTTTTAGTTTATCTTCTAAAATAGCAATAATAGCTATCTTTATCAAGAAATCAAGTAATATTAATAATCCAAAAACATAAGTATTAGAGAAATAATAATATAAGCCCTTAGCAAAAATACAAGTATGCAATATAAGAATGATAAATAAGACTATATTTGCTACATTTGAAGTTAATATTTTTTTTATTTTTATTTTAGTTTCTATTTGTTGTAATTGATAATTTAATCCATCAATTTTATTTACTATTTCTCTATCAGTTTCTATCATAATATTTGCTCCTTTGTATTGCTATTTTTCATTTCTAACAAAAATATTTAAAACATCACCATATTTATTAATGGCTTTTGATATATCTCCATTTTTTGAACTCTTACTAAAAATGTATTCTCCAATAGTATTGCTAAAAGATTTAATTTCTTCTTTGGAATATTCTCTGTTTTCACTTTTTATTCCTATTTCTTGCAATGCTTCTTGATTTTTTCTTGATAAATCTGTCCCTAAGTTCATTTTTCTGCATCTCCTTTATTGTTTTATACAAGCAGAAATATATCATAAGAAAATAGTTTTTTCAACAAACAAAAAGCTAGCAGAATAAAAAATTTCTGCTAGTCCTCATCAAAATAGTAGCTTTTAAGTGTTGAAATAAATTTTAAGTACATTTTTAATTCTCTTTTTGAACTATTATCTAAAAAATTCTCAATAGTTCTTCTAGTGGATAGATGTTTATTCTTACTTTCTCCATACAAAAGATAATTTGCATCTATACCAGCAGCACTACAAATTTTATTCAAAGCCTTTATGCTTATTAAAATTGTTCCATTTTCTAATTTTCCTAAGTGATTTTCACTAAGACCACATCTTTCAGCAAAAAGTAATCTTGATTCGTGGTATATTTCTTCTCTAATTTTCCTAATTCTTTCACCAATTTCTAGTGGATTTAATACCATAATTAGCCTCCTTATTCCTATTATTACTATTTTATCGCCCTTTTTAAGAATATTACACACCCTATTGCAGATAAAATATGTGATAAATAGGAACATCAAATCGCTAAAACTTATTAAAATATTACATTTCAAAATATGATAATTTTTATAAATCGACAAAAGCACTTTTACAACACCAGTTTTCGACAAATTTCGCACTCCCAATTTTATATAATTTTGTGGGGTTTATATACCTATTTAAAAGAACATAAGTTGGTTTGACAAAAGAGTATTTTTATTAAAAGTACGAATGATTATGTTTTTTGCTAATAGGTATAATAGGCTCATTCTTTATATATTTTTTTGGGAAGGAGGTTTTTATTTTCCAATTTGTGTTCTTGTCAAATAGGCATTAACCCCAAATTTAAAATTTGGGAGGAACACTTATGGAACGTGAAAACGATTACAGAGAAGAGAGGTTTGATAGTTTCCTAAATAAAAC
>CALXZR010000024.1 GCA_944393295.1 uncultured Clostridia bacterium | reverse complement strand
TAAAACGATATCTTGAAAACGGAGAAATTATAACAGAATTTGATAAAGATGCTTTTGAAATTTTAGTAAAACAAGTTATAATTGGTGGATATGATGAAAAAGATAAAGCAGATCCAAAACAAGTAACTTTTGTACTAAAAAATGAAAGTAAAATAAATTATGAAGATTATCTACAGGCAAGCAACGATATTCACGAAAAAAATCTACAGATGAGCGACCACACATGTGGAGTGTGTCGCGTTGATGGGGGAGAAAAGATGATAAAAGCGAGTAATAGCAATGCTTTAAGGATTTTTTTAAAAATAAAAAATAATGAAAAATTATCTAAAATGATAAATGGTTGAATGGTAAAAAATATCAAATATTTTAATGCTTACATTGAGATGAATATTAATTTATGATATAGTTTAACTATAATGGAGGTGAGTTTTAAATTGAGCAACAAAGATTTATATATAAGAAGTAGTTCAGCAGAATTTTTAATATTTGAACAGCAAAAGAAAGAAAAAGGAATTGAAGTACGATTTGAAGATGGAGATTTATGGCTAACTTAAAAAGCATTAGGAGAATTATTCAATACCACAAGAAATAATATAACTATGCATCTTCAGGTTATATATAGTAGTAATGAACTTGAAGAAAATTCAACTAGTAAGGATTTCTTACTAGTTCAAAAAGAGGGAAATAGAGAAGTAAAAAGAAATGTCAAATATTATAATTTAGATGCTGTTATATCGGTTGGATATCGTGTAAATTCTAATCGTGCAATTCAATTTAGAAGATGGGCAACCAATGTATTAAAAGAGTTTTCAAAAAAAGGATATATTATAGATAAAAAAAGAATGGAAAACGGAACATTTTTTGATGAAGATTATTTCGAATCATTACTTGCTGAAATTAGAGAAATAAGATTGTCAGGTAGAAATAAATAATAGGCACAAAAGTTTATTAGATGCAAAATTTAAAGATGATAAAACTATATTTTGTGATGTTGCAAATATAAATTCTAATAAAGGAAATGCAGTAAAAAAATTATTAGAAATTTTAAATATAAAAAAAGAAAAAACTATTGCAATTGGTGACGATATAAATGATTTATCAATGTTTGAACAAGTGGGATATAAAGTGGCTGTTGATAATGCGATTGATATTGTTAAAGAAAATGCTGATGAAATTACATTATCCAATGATGAAGATGGGGTTGCAGTATTTTTAGATAAAATGTTCAAAGAAATGGAGGAAAATTAAGATGGAAACATTAGAAGAATACTTAGACTTTGCAAAAGATATAGTGCAACATGCTGGTGAAGTAATGATGAAATATTTTAAACAGAATAATGGTGCAAGTTATAAAGGAGACAAAACTATTGTAACACTAGCAGACACAGAAATAAATTCATACTTAATAAAACAAGTTAAAGAAAACTATCCATCTCATTGTGTAGATGGAGAGGAAGAACAATTTGGTAAAAGTGATTATGTATGGGTGTGTGATCCAGTTGATGGAACAGCAATGTATGCTAGACATATTCCAGTAGCAGTATTTTCATTAGCATTAGTTATAAAAGGAGAATCAAAAGTTGGAGTAGTTTTTGATCCATTTACAGATAGTTTATATACTGCTATACGAGGAAAAGGAGCATATAAAAATGGAGAAAAGATAACTATAAATGATTATGAATTAGATGATATGAGAACGGTATGTCATTATGATTTATGGTCAGAAGCAGATTATAATATATCTAAAGTATTGCAAGAATTAGGTAATAAAACATATATTATTGGATTAGGGAGTATTATAAGAGCTTGTATGTGTGTTGCTTCTGGGGATTTTACTCTTGCTATTTTTCCAGGTACAAAACATAAAAATTGTGATATTGCAGCAGTCAAAGTAATTGTAGAAGAAGCAGGTGGAACAGTTACAGATTTATTTGGAAATGAACAAAGATATGATGAAAGTATAAATGGAGCAGTTGTTAGTAATGGAAAAGTACATGATGAAGTAACTGAAATAGTAAAGAAATATTTAGAAGATAGAAAATAACTAAATCTTAACTGGAGGAATTTGAAATGGAAAATTATTTTATAATACATGGAAGTTTTGGAAGTCCATTTGGAAATTGGTTTAGTTGGCTATATGATTTTATAGAAGATGATGGGAAACAAGTATATGTGCCACAATTTCCAATAGGAGTAGAGTATCAAAATTATGAAAATTGGAGCAAATTACTAAAATACTATTTAGATTTAGGATTAATCAATGAAAACACGACTATAATAGCACATAGTATTGCACCAGTATTTGTTAGCAAATTTTTAGTAGAGAATAAATCAAAAGTGAAAAAATTAATATTTGTATGTGGATTTAACAACTATTTAGGAATAAATGAAGAATACGATACAGTCAATAGAACAATGTATTTTGATAATTTAGAAGATGTAAAACAATATGCAAATGAAATAATATGTTTCTATTCAGATAGTGATCCATATGTAAGATATGAATCTGAAAAAGAATTTGCAGATAAAATTGCAACAGAACAAGTTTTTATTCCAAATGCAGGTCATATCAATAGTGAAAGTGGATATGATACTTTTGAAGAGATAGTGAGCTATTTATAAAGGATATATTACGAAAAAAATAAAAAATTGACATAATATGCTTGAAGAGTAGAAAATTAGGAGCGTAAAAATATGAAATTAATATGTAAGATTACGGATCAAGATGTTGGAGAAGAAATTATCAATATGGAAAATCCTAAATTAAGATTAGGTGCTAGAGGTATTGTTATAAGGGAAGATGGAAAAATTGCTATATTTAACAAAAGTAATAAAAATGAGTATAAATTACCTGGTGGAGGATTAGAAGGAGAAGAAAAGCCAGAGGAAGCGTTTAAAAGAGAAGTGCTAGAAGAAACCGGTTGTGAAGTGAAAATAATAGAAAATTTAGGAACAACAGAGGAATATAAGTCGCTAAATAATTTTAAACAGATTTCTTATGTGTTTGTAGGTAAAGTTTTAAAAGATACTAAGCAATTACATGTAACAGAGAAAGAAAAAGATGAAGGAGCTAAATTATTGTGGGAAGCTCCTGAAAAAGCACTAGAACTTATAACAGAATGCTTTGATAACTTAGTTGCATCAAAATATGAATCTGTTTATAGTACAAAATTTATTGTCTTAAGAGATAGAAGAATTCTTGAATATTATTTAAGTATTTCAGAAGGAATATAGAAAAAGCAAAGAGATAAGTAAAACTTAGGAGGAATGATATCATGAATGTTAAAGAAATAAATAGAACAATAAAACCTGTAACGCAGGAATATCTGAAAAAATCATTAGATTTAGTGGAGGAAGTTTTTGCGGAATATTATAAAAAGGATAAGCCGGAAGAGGGAAAAGCGGTAAGAAAAGTAGTAGAAGAAATTCGCTTAAAAAAATATTATGTGCCAGAGCTAGATTTAATGGCAATAGATGATACTGGAGAAATAATAGGATATGCATTATTTTCAAGATTTCATATAGAAGGAAGATATGAAAATGAATTATTAATATTAACTCCTGTTGCAGTAAAAACGAATTTACAAAGACAACATATATCGAAAGATATGATTGAATATGGTTTTCGTAAAGCAAAAGAAATGGGGTATACGGCAGTATTAGTGGAAGGAGATCCAGCAAATTACCATGCAAGAGGATTTGTTACCTCATCAGATTATGATATTGTTCCAAGCGAAAATGTTCATTTGCCTAGTCCAGACTGCTTAATGATTCATGAATTGGTACCCGGTACATTAAAAAGAATGCATGGTGTAGTAGATTATAGCTTTTATCAATCTTTAAGCTAAAGGAGAATAAAGAAATGAAAGTAATAAGTTTAACAGAACCATATGCAACATTGATTAAGGAAAATAAAAAGAAAATAGAAACAAGAAGTTGGAAAACATCATATAGAGGGGAACTATATATACATGCAAGCAAGACACATATACCAAAGGAATGGAAAGATAATAAAGAACTTATGAATTTAGTGAAAGAGAGTCCATTAAATTTTGGGAATATTATTTGTAAATGTAATTTAGTAGATTGTATTTATATGACTAAAGAATATGTAGAAAATATGAAAATTAATAATCATCAAGAATATATTTGTGGAATATATGAAGAAGGAAGATATGCTTGGATTTTA
>CALXZR010000023.1 GCA_944393295.1 uncultured Clostridia bacterium | reverse complement strand
AATGATGAGGCTTTTCTTAAGGAAGGTATGCTTCAATAAAAAGCTATGAATCTCGTCAGGTTCGGAAGAAAGCAGCGATAAATAGTGTATTATGTGAGTTTGCATACCTTCCTTAAGGAAAGCCTTTCTTTATATAAAAGTTTGGATAAAAGAGGTGTTTAAAATGGCATATACGGCTTTGTATAGGAAGTTTAGACCACTTAAATTTGCTGATATGGTAGGACAGGATAGAATTACTAGGACATTAAAAAATCAAATAATATCTGGTAGAGTAGGACATGCATATTTATTTAATGGTGGTAGAGGAACAGGAAAAACTACTTCAGCTAAAATATTAGCTAGAGCAGTTAATTGTTTAAATCCACAAGATGGAGAACCTTGCAATGAATGTGAGATTTGTAGAGAAATCTTAGAAGGATCATTAACAGATGTTGTAGAAATGGATGCTGCATCAAATAATAGTGTTGAAGATATTAGAAGTATTCGAGACGAAGTGAATTTTTTGCCAACAAAAGCAAAATATAGAGTATACATTATTGATGAAGTTCATATGCTATCTGTTGGGGCTTTTAATGCTTTGCTAAAAACATTAGAAGAGCCACCAGCACATGTAAAATTTATATTAGCAACAACAGAACCTCAAAAATTGCCAACTACAATTTTATCTAGATGTCAACGATTTGACTTTAAAAAAATACCAGAAGAAGATATTATAAAAAGACTAAGAGTTATTTGCAAAGACGCAAATATTACTATAGATGAAGATGCGTTAAAAATTGTAGCTGTTTTAGCAGAAGGTGCTATGAGAGATGCTATTAGCATTTTAGAGAGATGTTATCAAGAAAGCTCAGAGAAGATAACTTCTCAGATAGTGAAAGAATTAGTCGGAATACCAAGTTTAGTCACTATAAATAAAATAACTAAAGGAATTATAGAAAAAGATGAGATAACAAGTTTGCAAGCAATAGATGATGTAATAAAAGACGGAAAAGATTTATATAACTTTTTATGGGAAATAATTAAATACATAAAAGATATTTTAGTATATAAATCTACTGAAAAACTTGAATTATATTCAAAAGAAGAAATTGAACAAATAAAAGATTTGGCATCTAAAGTATCAAAAGAAAAACTATTGCAAATTATATATCAATTATCTGATTTAGAAAATAGTATAAAATGGTCTGCTCAAAAAATAATAATGTTTCAAACTGGTATAATAAAGGCTTGCTATGAAAATACTGGAACTGAGACAGTAATAGATCAAAATAATATTGCTAGCTTAGAAAAAAGAATATCTGAGTTAGAGAATAAATTAGCAAATATACAAACTGGGACAATACCAAGCAGAGCTTTAAATAATACAATGCAAAAGGTAGATAAACCGCAAAATAAAGAGATTATTAAAAAAGCACCAAAGGCAATAGAAACAAATGGAAAAGAAATGGAAATTTGGAATAAAGTAATACTAAATTTAAAACAGACTGGAAAAATAAGATTATACACAACATTAGTAAATACTAAAGTAAATGCTACTAACGATTTAACATGGGAAATTATATTTCCAAACGGATTAACAGATTTTACAAGAAAAATATTAGAAGATTCAGCTAATAGAAATGATTTAAATAAAATTATATTTATGGAAGTAGGAAAAGAAATAAATTTAAAATTTATTGACGGAAAATCTGGCTTTGTGAAAAATTCGAATGAATCAGAAAATTTTCAAAATGATTTAGGAATTGACATTAATATAATAGAATAGTATATTATGATATAGAAATTTTGTAAAAAATATTTTTTAAATAAATTTAAGGAGGAATTTTAAATGGCAAAAAGAGGAGGATTCCCAGGAGGTATGGGAGGATTTGGTGGAATGAACATCAACCAACTAATGAAAGAAGCTAAAAAAATGCAGGCAGATATGGAAAAATCTCAAGAGGAATTATCAAGTAAAGAGTTTGAAGCAACAGCTGGAGGAGGTGCTGTTACTGTAAAAGTAGCTGGAGATAAAACAATAAAAGAAATTAAACTTCAAAAAGATGTAGTAGATCCAGATGATGTAGAAATGCTACAAGATTTAATATTGACTTGTGTTAATGAAGCTCTAAGAAAAGTTGATAGTGCACAAGCTGCGCAACTAGGAAAATTTAATATACCAGGACTTATGTAATTAATTATAAAACATTTATAATATAAATGGATAATAGAAGAGGATGATAAAATGTCAACATATTCGCCATCAATAGAAAAATTAATAGAAAGCTTTGAAAAATTACCTAGTATAGGGCACAAAACAGCACAAAGATTAGCTTTTTATATGCTAGATTTAAATGATGATGAAGTAAAAGAATTTACAGATTCTATAATAAATGCTAAGAAAAACTTAAAATTTTGTTCACATTGTTTTAATATAGCGGATACAGATCCTTGTTATATTTGTTCTAATCCAAAAAGAGACGCTTCAACAATTTGTGTTGTAGAAGATGTTAGAGATATTATTGCAATGGAAAGGACACATGAATATAATGGGGTATATCATGTTTTGCATGGTTCAATTTCTCCAATGAATGGTGTAGGACCAGATGATATTAAAATAAAAGAATTACTTACGAGAATAATGAATGGAAATGTAAAAGAGATTATATTAGCCACAAATCCGAGAGTTGAGGGAGAGGCAACTTCAATGTATATTTCAAAATTAGTAAAACCAATGGGAGTAAAGGTTACAAGAATAGCTAGAGGAATTCCTGTTGGAGGAGATTTGGAATATACAGATGAAATTACTTTAACTAAGGCTTTAGAAGGAAGAAGTGAAATGTAAAAGGTATTTGAATTTTTCAAATACCTTTATTTATTCTGATTCAACATCTTTAAATAAATCATCCATAAAAAAATCTTTTAATTCAATGTTTAAGCCTTCGCAGATATGTGGAATAGTATCTATTGTAGGGCTTTTACTTTTTTTATTAATAAAACTGCTCAAGGTAGAGTATGGTATTCCAAATAGAAGAGCTAAACGGTGTAGAGTTATATTATTTTCTATGACTAGATTAACTATTCTTTTTCTTATAGCTTCTGAAAGTTGCATACAATCCTCCTTTGATAAGAAAAGTATACCAAAGTTGATTAAAAAAAGTTGACGAAAAAACGCTATTTTTTATTGACTTTTTAGAATGAAATTATTACAATACTGTTGACGAAATATCGTTAATGATGTTGTATATTTATAATAAATCTAAAAAGGAATTTATAAAGTTATGAAAAAAGAAGAAAAATTTAAAACAAAGGAACTTTAAGTAGTTGAAACTGAAAAGAATTTAATAAGTCGTATATGTGATTTTATAAAAGAAAATTATATTTTACTTATTTTTACTATAATAACAACCTTTTTGGTAATAGGAAGTCAATTATTTATTAGGAATATGCGCGTAGATGTACAAGCATATATGCTAAATCCAAATTTTGAATACAATTGGTTAGAAATAGGAAGATTTGGAGCAGTATTATTAAAGTACATATTGACATTTAATTTTTTTACACCATATTTTGTAAGTGGATTACTTTTTTTATTAATAATTATTGCTAATATTTGTTTCCAGTTTAATATAAAAAAATATACAAAAAATATAGATTTATTATTGATAGCATCAATAATACTAATATTTGCTAGTCCAATGTATGCAGAGCAATTTTATTTTTCTATTCAATATGTAGAAATCGTTTTTGCAATAATATTAAGTTTAATTTCAGTAAATCAAATATTTAAATATATAGATAGCAAAAAAATAAAATATGCTATTATTTCTATAATATTGATGGTTATAGTATTTGGAACATATCAATCATTTATTCCAATGTACATATGTCTAGTAACAGCTATGTATTTATTATATAGTATTAATGAATCGAAAGATACAATAAAAAATGAATTAAGAAATTTTGTAAATATATCTTTAAAGTTAATTATTACATTTTTAATTGCTCTAATCCTATATACAATAATTTCAAAATATTTTATAAAATCAGAATATTTAAATCAAAATATTTTATGGGGAAAAGCAGAAATATCATT
>CALXZR010000022.1 GCA_944393295.1 uncultured Clostridia bacterium | reverse complement strand
TCTGTATTTCGGTTGCCCAATAATCTCTAAATAAAAGTATTATAATTCCTTTTGTAATATTTGAAACAT
Organism: uncultured Clostridia bacterium; assembly: GCA_944393295.1. The sequence continues at coordinate 16,125 of CALXZR010000022.1, read as the reverse complement.
TTTGCTCTTCTAGTGTTTTGCTCGGATCATAATTAAATGTATACTCATTGTCTGCATTTGTCTCAAACAATTCAATTTTAGTTTTTGGTATCTTATTATAATCTTCTAATGGAATATGTTTTAATATTTCTAATACTTCACTATATGCTACTGCATATTTATTATCCACCATATTACTAATCTCCTATATTTTGTGAATTGTTTTGTTCTTTCCTCTGTTCAGTAATTACTCTTTGTTGTCTTACTTGTGCCTGTTCTATATCATCTAATGTTGTTAAGTCTGGTAAACCATCTATTGATTCTTGTACTAGTCCTTGTATAGATTTAGTTTTAATTTGCTTTCTAGTTAGTGTTTCTAATTCTTTATGTTCAGTTACTATGTGTAATTGTTCTAACGTTTGTTCTCCTATAATTGCTTTTGCAATTTCATAATCTTTTTCTTTTGATAATTGTCCTGGAAAGTGTGCATCTTTTCCATAAATTACAAGTAAATCTTGCCCATTTTCATTTGCAATTTTAGTTTCTTCTGCAACTATATTCCAAAATTCAGGAGAAGGGTATGGTATTTTTTTCTTCAATTCATCTAATGGCAACTTACTTTCTACTTTTGAAGCTATTTTTCCAAAATTTATTTCTAATGGAATTCCTTTTTCAATAGCTTTTCTACAAATTGCTCTTGTAATTTCTTCTTCCTTTGCACCAAAACTATCTCTTGCTTGCATAAATAAATCTGGGTGTGCAATAATATCTGGTAATCCCTTTTCCATTGCAGATATTATTGACTCTACATACAAATCTAGTACTCCATCACTTATTTGTTTTCCGCCATTTCCTCTTACTATTTCATATTCTTTTCCATTATCATCAATTACAAAGTGCTGACCTAATACCATTTTATCTACTTTTGATTTTAATTCTTGTAAATGTGCTGAATCTCTATCTGAATATTCAAATTCAAAGCCTGTTTCTAATTCAATTTTTCCTCTATATTTTTCTTGCAAATAATAAATAGAGGTCAAATAAGACTCCACTTCTGCAATATCCATTCTTGAATTTGCTTTATGATTCATACCATCTGGTAAAGGAACATGATCTGTAAAAGCTAATTTCTTAATTCCTCCCTTTATAGCTTCTTCTACCCATTCTTCATCTCCTGTGTCTTTTGCTCCATGTCCACATCTTTGAGTATGAGTATGGAAACAAAAATCTTGTGTTGGATTTTGATTTATCATTTCTTTCTTACTTTCTCTAATTCTTGATATATGTTCCTGTATTAATTGCATTTCTTCTAAAGTCATTTCAATTTTTTTATCCATATCTTTACCCGAAAAAGTAAAACCTTCTCTACTATCATAACTCATATCTGTAACAGAGGCTTGTTTTCCTTCACAAAAGTCTGTACATAGTTCATCGGTTACACTCCAAGCTGTAATTCCTCTTATCTTTCCTGCCTCTACAAATTCCTTCATCATACTCATTATTTCATTTTGTAGCTTTTGTTCATACTTTACAATAGCATTCAATTCTTCCGGAGTAGCTTTTTCATAATCAACTCCATCTAAACCTTTAGATATATCTAGTTCTGTTATATCTATAGGCATACCAAACTGTTGCAATTCTTCTATTGATTCTCGTAACCCTTCAATATCATTAATACTTGTATGACATTGTGTTCCTATATGGTCTATAATTTTACAATTATTTTTTCTTTCAAAGCTTCTTATTTTTCTTATAACTTCAAATATACTTTTTCTTTTTTCAGAATTTTCAAAATTCCAATCATTATATCCAAAATCAACATCTGGCATTTCTTGTTTTAAACTTAAAGCTATTCTGCATAAATCTTCTACACTTAATTTTGACATCCAATTGTTAGTTCTTTCTAGAAAAGGTGCATTATAGTCTACAAATTCATTAAACATATCTACTGTTGTAGGTACACCTTTTTGACCATATTCATTTGCTACTGATGCTATTGCTCTGCCATAATTTTCTAATGCTATTCTATAAGTATCTGCACTTTCTCCTATTAGCCTATCTGGAAAGTCCTTAAAGAATACTAATGCATTTATTCTTATATCCATATTGTGTGCTTTCGCAAATTCATAACCTTGTATTAGTGGTGCAAGATTATAATCTTCTGGTTGTGCATGTGCCTCATTTTCAGTTCTCATAATACCTGCTACTGTTCCAAATTTTCCTTGTCCATCAAGTGTTAGTCTATTAAATCTATTCTCTCCATTTTCTAAACTTCCAACAACATATTCATACAAAGCTTCTACTTTTTGATATGTTTTATCTTTATCTACTTCTATTTCTTCATTCTCTGGGTTTATAGTTTGTCCGTCTTTATCTACTAGAAATGTTAAAATTCCATGTGTTTGATATGCAAAATATTTCTTTATATCTAAAATTGTATCAATATATGTACTATCTACTTTCATGCTCTCAAATAGCTTTTCTAAAGTTTCTCTTGAGCCCCAATTTGCTCTTATTTGCATTGTATTTTCTAATAAAAATTTAAAAAAATCCTCTTTATTAGGTACACTATTTACTTTTTCATTTACAACTCTCTTAATCCTCTGTGCAGTACTTAATCCTTGTGAATTCATTTCTTTAGACATTTTACTGGCTTGCAATATTCCGTCTAAATACTCATTAACTTTTTGTACTGCATCTTCACGACTTTGTGCTTGTTCTATTATATTAAATAAATCTATATTTTGACTATTTAATGTTATTCCTCTAACACTATTACTATCGGACAAACTTTCAATTAACCCCATTTTTTCACCTTACTTTAATCTTTAATATTAATAATAATTTTATCATATAATTATATTTTTTTACAATCATTATATAAATTTAATTTTTTCGGTTTACAATAAATTTCTAAAAAACAAAATGTACCACCTTTAAAAGATGATACATTCTGCTTGTCTGTTGGCTAACTTTTCACGGAAGCCGTTTTTTTAAATTTCCTCCTTAATAATTATCATTGGATTCTTTTGATAACTCTGACAAGTATTCAATAGCTTCATCTACCGTATCAGCCACAAAATATAACTGGCGATTTTTAGAATCCGCAAAGCCCTCATCATAAATTTGTTCTAGCATACTCAATAATTTGTTAAAAAATCCATTTCCGTTTATTATTATAATTGGTACACTATGCTCGTGGTTTCTTCTTGTTTCGATTGCTGTTAGTAATTCATCAATAGTTCCAATTCCACCTGGTATAAAAATCATTACATCAGCTAAATCAATAAAAGCATTTTTTCTTTCGTTTACAGTATCAAACATATATGCTTTACTGTACGAAAGAAACTTTAAATCATCTGCATATGCTTTTGCGATAGTGATAATGATTTCGCTTTCTGGTGCGTTAGATACTATTGCATAAATTTTTCCCATTAGTCCCAAAGCACAACCACCAAAAACGAAATTGTGACCTTCTTTTACAATAAATTTGCCTATTTCTTCAGCTATTCTATTGTAAATTTCATTCTCAGTATTCCTTGATGAACAGCCTACAAAAATATTCATAATATGCCAAACTCCTTTCGTTAAATAATTATTTAATCAGTTATTTTTGCACATTTATTTAATTTGTAGTTTATCACATTTTATGTTATTTTACAATATAAACACAGAATAACTATAAACCTATTTTTACACCATCCTTTCGTTTGGATGATTTTGATATTGTTTTTAGGCAACAAAAAAATCAACCAGATTTTATTTTCCGATTGATTTTTGTATCTCTCTGTTCTATAAACAGTTCGAACAGAAACATCATTGGTGCCGATGAAGGGACTCGAACCCTTATGGTTTCCCGCTGGATTTTGAGTCCAGTGCGTCTGCCAGTTCCGCCACATCGGCATATTGTATTATTTTTTTAGCTTTGGTATTACTAAAAAAAAATACTTGCTAAATTACACATTTAGAATTATAACTCTATAACGCATAATTAGCAAGTATTTTTTTAATATTTTTTAATTAATTTAATATTTCTTTTTTAAAACTTGTTCCATATTTAAGCTTTTCTAAACCATATATATCTAGGATTGTTGCCGAAATATCTGCATATGTTTCTCTAACTCCTAAATCTACATTTTGTTTTAAGCTTTTTCCATATACCAAAATTGGTATATACTCTCTAGAATGGTCTGTGCTTGTAGTTACTGGATCACAGCCATGGTCAGCTGTAATAATTAAAATATCATCTGCTCTTAAATTTTCTATTATTTCTGGTAATTTCGAGTCAAATTCTTCTAAAGCCTTAGCATATCCTTCTACATCATTTCTATGTCCATATAGCATATCAAAATCAACTAAATTTGTAAAAATAAAATCATAGCCATTATCTTTTAAAGCTTCTATATTTTTTTCTATTCCATCAGTATTGCCTTGTGTGTGTACTGCTTTAGTAATTCCTCTACCACCAAATAAATCTTCTATTTTTCCTATGGCATATACCTTTTTACCATTTTCTACAAGTCTATCTAGCAAAGTTGTACCAAAAGTTGTAGCTTCAAAATCTCTTCTATTGTAAGTTCTTTTATAATCTTCATTGCAAGTTCCTACAAAAGGTCTAGCTATTATAGTACCAATATTATAGTTATATTCATCTATTATATTTCTAGAAATTTTGCAAATATTGTATAATTCCTCTACAGAATATACATCTTCGTGTGCAGCAATTTGAAATACACTATCTGCCGAAGTATATACTATAGGCTTTCTAGTTTTTACAGATTCTTCTCCATATTTTTTTAAAAGTTCTGTACCAGAGCCTCTTCTATTGCAAATAAAACCTGGTATTCCTGCTTTTTCTGAAATTAAGTCTAGTAATTTTTGTGGAAAACCATTTGGGAAGGTTGAAAAAGCTACTTCTGTTACTGCTCCACATATTTCCCAATGTCCTACTGGACTATTTTTTCCTTTGCTTAATTCATTTGCTTTTCCATAGCAACCAATACAAAATTCCTCTTTTTCTGGTATATTCAAGCCGTTAATATTGTATAAACCTAATTTCTTCATATTTGGCAATTTTAGGTTAGTATTAGCATAGATGCTTTCTAATGTATTACTTCCTACATCATTATAGTCTTTAGCGTCTGGTAATTCTCCAACACCAAAACTATCCAAAACAATAATATTAATTCTTCCCATATATAAGTTATTCTCCTTAATCTTCTTGTTTTAAATTTTTCTCTTTAGCTTTTTTCTTATGTTTATCTTTTGTTTCAGTATGTTCTTGATTTTTCTCTTCTATTTTAGCTTCTTCATTATTATCAATTTTAGTCTCTTCTTCTTTTTTATTTTCTGCATCTTCGTTTTTGTTTTCGTTATTTACTTTTTCTTCTTTCTTTTTCAATTCAACATCATATTCAAAAACTAATATATCTTTTGATTTCGGACATATCAGATTATCTTTTTCATTAAAATAATTATTAGTTCTAAATTTAGTCTTTGAAACTTGTTTAAAATCAAATTTTTGGCAATCTATTAAAACATTTGTAGATAAATCCATTCCTTCTGGAAGTGTTTGACTATTATTATCAAAAAAAGCAATATTAGAATAGTATAAAAGTGGCATATTTTCTTTAAAATTAATTTTTATTAAATTTAAAGCTCCTTCTCCATTATCTTGATAATTTTCTAATTCATTTTCTACATCCATATTAAAAATATCAAAAGATTTATCATTAATTCTCTCTGTAATCGGAACTACTTTATACAATGGCATATCATATTTAGAATGCATTTTAGGAATAGCTCCTTGCAAATAGTTTACAATGCTTTGCAATCTTTCTGTAAAATCAAAGATATCAATTTTTCTATTTATATTTAAAATTTTAAATTTACTTTTTTCATTTTCTCTATGACTTTTACTACCTATATACTTTAATTTTCTACTATCATTTTCTATATTTCCAAAAATGTCAAAAGTCTCTGTATCAATGTATAGACGATTTTGATTAAATTCCTCTTTCAATGCATATAAAGCTATTTCTAAAGCTCCTTTATCCATTTCGTTTAATCTAAGCATATTTAAAATATATAGTAAATTTGTTTTAGCTATAAATAAACTATCTAATTCTTCTTTTGAAAGTCTTGTTCTTTGAAGTCTATCTATTTCAATTCCTAGCTTTTCAAAGTCCATTTCTAAATCAAAAGCCTTTTTTATTTGCATAGTATCTTGATTTTTGTTTTCTGTATTTCCCATCTCTAAAGATAATTTTTCATCTTTATTTGCAAATTTCCAAAAATCAAATATACTTTTTCTATGTTTGTCAATTTCATTAATATATAATGTAGCATTTTTAACTTTGCTAGTAAGATTTTCAATCTTTAGGTTAATTGCTTTTATATCTTGCATAATATTTTTAATTTGTCTATCATTTTTTTCTTTTACATGGTAAATTGTAACTAAGTCTTCCAAAGTATAATAATTTTTCTCTTTTAAAAAGCTTTCTGCGGAAATAATTTCTGCTTTTTTTTCATTTTCTAAACTTTTATCAGCTCCAATTTTTTCTTCTATAGATTCTTTTACTTTTGCTACTTTTGTTCCCTTAAAGAAAAATTTTACTTTTCCAAAAAAAGTTTTTTTGTACTCTAAATAAGTTGATATTTCTTTTTGTTTATCTAAATACTCTTTTTCTTTATTTTTAGATTTTTTTTGTAATTTTGATAGTTTAGCTTCTAGCTCATTGCAATTTTCAGCTTGACTTTTCATTTCTTCTGTAGCTATTAGATATTCACTTCTTATAAATTCTTCTAAATTATCGTAGCTTACTCTTATTTTTCCCATATACAATTCTAAACAATTTTTACTATCTATTTTAGTAGTAAATTTAAAATGGTCTTTAATCTCTGTTTGCATTATAAATAAAGCTTTTAAAAGTTTATAAAATTTAATTGCTTCTTCTGCATTTACAAGCTTAACTTTATATGTACTTTTTACGTTTTTATATACAAAAGTATCTCCTATTACTTGAAGAGACATTTTTCTGTTTTTATCATATACTTCAAAAATTAAAGGCCAGTTTTTTGTAAAAAGCCATAAATAGTTTTCTATATCTGTAATCTCATCACGAGTTAAAAATTCACCACTATAATTCATATAATTTATAGGAACAAATACTTTTGGTGCAATTTTTACTCTTTTATTTTCTGCAAATTCTATTTTCTTTTTTAATAAATAGAAAAATTCAGCAAAAGTTTCTTCTTTTGTACATACTAGCATAAAATAACTATCATCTGTTTCTGAATAATATATTTGCCATAAATGATCTTTATTATATTTTACTCTAAATGGCTCTGTTTTTTCCAACTCTTTTTGAATTGTAGCTACATTTTCTACATCTGCTATTGAAAGTTTGTTAAAAATCTTTAGCAAGGTTGCATATCTTTCAATATCATCTTCATTTCCTGTAGGGTTAAAAAAACGACCAAGAGGAACTGCTTTTGAATATTTATCCCTTATATCGTCACTTCTTAAACAAGGTGTTAAAAGTATTTGTATTTTATCTATTGGTATAAATTGAAACACTCTATGTACTTTATCATTATTAAGTCTAGTTGTATTAAATGATATTGGCTTAAAATCTTTTAAATATTCTGGTATCTCATCCTTATCTATACCTAAATATTTTAATTTTGTAAGTAAATCCTCTTTTGTGTATTTTTCCACGCTTTTTTCCCCCTAAAAATATCTCTATAAATCTTAACGACAAGTATATCATAATGTTTCTTTTTTATCAATTTCTTAGAAAATTTTTTATAATTTTGTAATATATCAATTCTATTTTAATAATTCTGTTAAATTTTCTATATAATAAGCGTCTAATTTACTCATTGCTCTAGTAATTGCTACATAAAGTAGTTTTATATCTAAAATTTCATTTTTGTAGGTATTTTCATCAACATTATATAGCATTACAGCATCAAATTCTAAGCCTTTTGCTAAATAAGATGGAAGCACAGATATTCCTGCAAAATACTCGGAATCCTTACTTTTTATTAATTTAACATTTTCAATATATTTATCAATTCTTTTTTTAATATCTTTACATTCATACATATCTTTTCCAATAATTGCAAAAGATTTATATCCTTCACTTTTATATTGTTTTATTCTTTTTACAATATCTTCTATTATTTCTTTTTCGTTTGCTTTCTTTAAAATATGAATTGAATCCTTTCCATAAATAACAGGTTCTCCGAATAACAATATTCTTTTTTTCTAAACTTGGCAATTTAGATATAACTTTGTTTGCCTTATCCATAATTTCTTTTGTTGTACGATATGTTTTTTCTAGAGTTGTAAAAGTCGCACCTTCCTCTGGAAATTCTATTTCTATAAATTTTTGCCAATCTTCAATTCCCCTATAAAAATGTACTCCTTGTGCAATATCTCCTAATATTGTCATTGAATTACTATTTAAAATTGTCTTTAATACACTAAATTGAAATTCCCCATAATCTTGTGCTTCATCTATTATTACATGGCGTAATTTATTACTTGCCCTGCCACCATATATATTTAAATGTATATATAGTATTGGAGCTAAATCCTCGAAAGTTACTTCATTTTTTTCTAAATTAGATAAAGTATTTTTTACAAAATATGTAGCTAAAATTTCATTCTCAATTTTATCGTAAATAAAGTCCTTTACCATTTCTTTATAGTATAAAATAGCTTCCTTTTTTTCTATTTCATTAAAAAAGAAATTTGTTATTTTAATATCATTTTTATCTAAATATTTAAGTATTTTTTCATATTCTTCGAATATTTCTATTCTTTTTTTTCTTTTTTCTTCTTCTGAAATATTTTCTTTTAGCATTTTATTAATTCTTGCACTTCTTTTGGCTGTTATTGTGTCCCTTATAGTTTCTACATTATTTCTAATTTTTGAAAATATATGTTTTTTTATTTCCTCTATTCTTCTAATAAAATTTAGATTCTTATAAGTTTCTAAAAATAATTTTTGCATAGTTTCATAGCGCATTATTCTTACATTTTCTATTATAAAATCCTTTTTAGGTAAATAGTTTTCTGCAAGAAATTGTAAATATTCGTCTACTATTTTTTTAAATTTTATAGAGGATTTCATTTTGGATTCTTCTATAATAATTTCTATATTTCCGTTATTTATATTATCAAATTCTTTGTTTACAATTGTTACAAGTTTTTCGTTGCTATCTGAAATTTTTAATTTTTTTCCTATTACTTCGTATGCTAAGTCTTCAAAAGTATATTGTTTTACATTTTCTACACCTAAATCTGGTAAAACATTTGAAATATAGTTTAAAAAGAATTTATTTGGGGCAATAATCATAAAATTATCTGGATCAAACTCTTTTTCATACTTATATATTAAATAGGCAATTCTATGAAGTGCTATTGTTGTTTTTCCACTACCAGCTACTCCCTGAACTATAAGTGGTTTATTTATATCAGCTCTTATAATTGCGTTTTGCTCTCCTTGTATTGTTGCAACTATATTTTTTAATCTATCATCAGCTTTTTGCTCTAGAGCAACCTGTAACAATTCGTCTGTTGCTTTCAAATCAATATCTGAATATTTTTCTAAAATCTGATTTTCTATAAAATATTGTCTCTTTAGTGAAATATTTCCTTCAATAACTCCATCTGGTGAATCATAACTAGATTTTCCAATTCTACCATCATAATATAAATTTGAAATAGGTGCTCTCCAATCTATTATTATAGGATTTTGTGTGCTACTGTCTAATACAGAAATTTTACCAATATATAATTTTTCTAATTGATTGGAATTGTCTTCTGTAAAATCAATTCTTGCAAAATAAGGTTTATCTTTTATTTGCTTAATATCTTGAATTTTTTTATGTCCTAAATATACAAGATGCGCTCTTACATAATCATCTTTCGAAAATTCTTTATTTGTTGAACTTAAATTATCTGTTAAAATCTCTTCCTCTTTTGTTAATTGTGCAATTACTGACTTGAGCTTTAATTTTTCTTTTTGAAATTCTTCAGGTTCCATCTCTAACCTCTCTTTCATTTTTATAAAATTTTAGCCAATTCTTAGCACGCAAAATAGAAGGCATCTTTTTATAGATGCCCCTCTCTTTAAAATGTGTGTTTATTATAACAGTTAATATATACAAAGTCAAGCAAATAATTCTATTCATAAGACAATGAAAAAAATTCATATTTGTTTGTTTCTTTGTTTAACTTGTATGTAAAAATATATGTTTCTAAATCTTTTTCTTTTACTCCTAAAATAGTGTCATTTAGCTTTGCTTCTTTATCTCCTTCTAAATTCTCCTCATATACTGTAGACATTGTATCGGTCAATCTTCCTGTAAATGATCTAGTTTCAAAGTTATAGTGTTGATAAGCAACATAAGAAAATTCATATGATCCATTTGTATTTTGTGAAACACCTAAGTTTTTAATATATAGTGGGTGTATAGAAATTTCTATTTCGTCTTCGTATTGTATAGCTTTTGGATACATCATTAAAATAAATGAATCTTGATTAGCATCTTCTTCGATAAAATCTATATAATATTTGTCATCCTCACTATTATAAGTAATATTATACAATGAAGTACTTGAATTTTCTAACCTTAAATTTGTATTACTAAAATTGCTTTTTGTATATTTAATATCTTCTCCAAATATATCTTTAATATATTTGTCCAATATTTTTGAATCTATAATTGATGTAGTTCCTTCTCCCTGATAACTACTAGCTAAATCTTCATTGGTAACTTTCGCCCAACCTAATTTTAATATGAAATCATTTGTTATATTTTGTAAATTCATATTTTTAATATTAGCTATATATCTCATATCATTTCCAGGAAAAGCTCCTGTTAAAGGAAAAATTGTCTGAACTAATTCACTATTAAAGTCTAACTCTGTACCTGTACTTTCTTCATTTTCTTGTGAAGTTTGAGTTTTATTTTGTTCTACTATAGTATTTAATATATCATTTTGTTTATAAAAAGCATAAATAATTATTGCGATAAAAATTATTACAAGCAAAAAAGATATTATAAGTTGATAAGTCTTCATTTTATTCTTTTTTTCTTCCATATATTGCTCCTTATATTGATAAAACAAATACTATGCTGTTTCCTGATTTCTTGGATTATTTCTTTCTTTTCTTTTTATTTTCATAGGTTCTCTTCTTTTATTTTCATCTAAAACAAGTTCTGGCATTGCTTTATTTAAAACAGTATCTTTTGTTATGATACATTTAGCAATTTTAGGATTTGATGGAATGTCATACATTACATCTCTCATAATTTCTTCTATAATAGAACGTAATCCTCTGGCACCAGTATTTCTTTCAATCGCCTTATCAACAATTAATTCTAAAGCTTCTTTCTCAAATTCTAGTTCTACTCCATCTAACTCTACTAATTTTTTATATTGTTTTATTAAAGCATTTTTAGGTTTTGTTACTATATCTATTAAAGCTTCTCTTGTTAATCCTTCAAGAGTTGCAACAATAGGAAGTCTTCCTACAAATTCTGGGATTAATCCAAATTTTAACAAATCTTGTGGCAATAGTTGTTTTAAAATAGCAGTTCTATCAACTTCTTTTTTGCTTTCTATTTGTGCTCCAAACCCAATTGATTTCTTTCCAACTCTATCTTTTATTATTGCATCTAGCCCTTCAAAAGCTCCGCCACAAATAAATAAAATATTTGATGTATCTATTTGTAAGAATTCTTGATGAGGGTGTTTTCTACCACCTTGTGGCGGTACAGAAGCAACTGTTCCTTCAACAATTTTTAACAAAGCCTGTTGTACACCTTCTCCACTTACATCTCTTGTAATTGATGGATTTTCTGATTTTCTTGAAATTTTATCAATTTCATCTATATATATAATTCCTCTTTCAGCTCTTTCTATATCAAAATTTGCAGCTTGAATTAATTTTAATAAAATATTTTCAACATCTTCACCAACATATCCAGCTTCAGTAAGAGTTGTAGCATCTGCTATTGCAAATGGTACATTTAAAACCTTTGCTAGAGTTTGTGCAAGTAAAGTTTTTCCACAACCAGTTGGACCAAGTAATAATATATTACTTTTTTGAATTTCAACATCATCAATATATTCTAAATTATTAATTCTTTTATAGTGATTGTATACAGCTACTGAAAGTGTTTTCTTTGCTTCTTCCTGCCCAATAACATATTCGTCTAAAATCTTTTTTATTTCTGCAGGGTTTGGCATTTCTAGTGTTTCTTCTGTAACTTCATCATATTTTTCTTCTTCCATAATATCTTGACAAAGACTTATACATTCATCGCAAATAAAAACACCTGGACCTGCAATTATTTTCTTAACAGCTTCTTGTGGCTTTCCACAAAAAGAACATTTTACATTCTTTTCAGAACCTTTAGCCATAAATATTTTTATATTAGTTTAAATAACTAATATTTCTCCTTTCTATCTTGCATTTTGCTTTTAAAAAATTAGTTCTTTCTATTATCTAATATACCATCTATTAAACCATATTTTAAAGCTTCTTCTGCTGTCATATAGTTATCTCTTTCTGTATCTCTTTCAATTGTTTCTAAACTTTGTCCTGTTCTTTCACTTAATAATTTATTTAATTTTTCTCTTGTTTTAACCATATGATCTGCATGAATTTTAATTTCTGTTGTTTGACCAGAAATTCCTCCACCACCAATTAAAGGTTGATGAATTAATATTTCTGCATTTGGAGTAGCAAATCTTTTTCCTTTAGTGCCAGATGCTAAAAGTACTGCACCCATACTAGCTGCCATTCCAACACAAATTGTAGATACAGGACATTTTATGTAATTTATTGTATCTACAATAGCCATACCATCTGTAATAGATCCTCCTGGGCTATTAATGTATAGACTTATCTCTCTATCTGGATCTTCTGACTCCAAAAATAGTAATTGTGCTACTACTAAGCTTGCAGAAGTAGGATTTACATCCTCTGCTAAAAATATAATTCTATCCTTTAATAATCTTGAAAAAATATCGTAACTTCTTTCACCTTTGCTTGTTTGTTCTACAACATAAGGTACTAAACTATTATCTATCATATTTAAACCTCCTAAATTCTATTTATCTATATCTTTTGATATTACTAATTATTTGATACAACTTACTATATACTATAATATTCTTTTTTTCAAGTATTTTACAATTATTTTTATTGATAATTTGCGACAAAAATATTAATTTTTCATCTTTTATATAGTAAAAAATTATCTTAAAAGTACAAAAAAAGCTTACTGCAAGAAGTGCAATAAGCTTTTTTATTATTTACTAGATTTTTTTGTTGTAGTTTTCTTTTCTGTTTTAGTAGTTTTTTCTTTTTCTTCTTTTTTATCTACCTTTTCAACTTTTTCAGTTTTGCTAGCCTTTTCTGTTTTTTCTACTTTTTTAGTAGTTTTTTCAGATTTCTTTTCAGCAGTTTTTGAAATTTTAGCATTTTCTACTAAAAAGTTAACAGCTTTTTCTGTTTCTATACTATTTTTAATGTTTTTCATTAATTCTTCATTAGCTTTTAGCTCATCTTCTTTTCTACCATAAGCTTCTGCTAATTCTTTTACTTTATTGTCTACTTCTGTATCTTCTACTTTTAATTTTGCATCTTTATAAACAGCTTCTAATACTAATCTCATTTTTACAGAAGATTTTGCAGATTCTTCACTTTCTTTTCTAAAGTCTGCCATTGATTTTCCAATCATTTTTAAATATTGATCAAATGTAACACCTTGGTAAGATAATCTTCTATTCATATCTTCTACCATATTGTCTAATTCAACTTCTATCATTCCAGATGGAATTTCAACTTCTGCAGCATCTGTTACTTTTTTAACAGCAGCTTCTTCTAATTCTGATTTTGTTCTAAGCTCATTGTCTTTTTCTTGTTTTGCTTTTATATCAGCTTTTAGTTCTTTTAAAGAATCAAATTCACTAACATCTTTTGCAAATTCATCATCTAATTTTGGTAATTCTTTATTTTTAATTTCATGTACAGTTACAGCAAAAACAGCAGCTTTTCCAGCTAATTCTTTAGAGAAGTAATCTTCTGGGAATTTAACTTTTACATCTTTTTTGTCTTCAGCTTTCATTCCTACAACTTGATCTTCAAATCCTGGAATAAATGAACCACTACCTAATTCTAATTCGTGGTTTTCTGCTCTTCCACCTTCAAAAGCAACACCATCAACTGTTCCAACAAAATCGATAACTACTGTATCTCCTTTTTTAGCAGCTCTATCTGTAACAGTTACCATTCTTGCATTTCTTTCTGCCATTTGATCTAATTCATGTTTAATAGATTCGTCTGTTACTGTATATTCTGGTTTTTCTAATTCTATTCCTTTATATTTTCCTAATTTTACTTCTGGTTTTGTTTGAACAACAGCAGTAAAAATTAAGTCTTTTCCTTTTCCAATTTGAGTAACTTGGATATCAGGCTTACTTACAACATCTAAATTTTCTTCTTTTATTGCTTTTTCATAAACCTCTGGAACTACTTCGTTAAAAGCATCTTCATAAAAAATTTCATCTCCATAAAATTTTTCAACGATATTCATTGGTGCTTTTCCTTTTCTGAAGCCTGGAATATTAAAATATTTTGCATTTTTTGTAAATACTTTTTTTATTCCTTCGTCAAATATTTTTGCTTCTACTGTAAATTCTAACTTTAATTCGTTTTTGTTTTCTGTCTTTTCAACTTTTACACTCATTTTAATTCCTCCAATTTTTCTCTTTCACACAATAGTTTCTTTATTATATCACAATTTATTTAAATTGCAAGACTTTTTTATTTTTTTGTATACATTTTTTGACATTGTAACAATATTTTTCGTTTTATTTATAAATGTTTCTAATGTTATATAAAAAGCAAAAACTGCATTTCCGCCAATCTGTATCGATTGACAGTTATGCAGTCTTGCATAAGATTGAATTTTCATTTATTCTTCATTACTTTCAGTAATCACTATAAAGCCAAATGGAAGTGAAAAACCAAATATATTTGTTTGAGACATTTCTCTAAATATCTTACTAGGATCTTCTTCAAACTCTCTGCTGAAAGCTTCATACTCTTCAAGTGCAGCAATTGCAACCTCAATTTCCTTATCTGTAGGTCGTCTTAGTGAAAACCATCCAAAATATTTATAAAACTTAGATTTTATAAAAACAATTGCTAATACTATACCTGCCACTATAAAAAGTAGCCTTATCGGCAGACTGTAATTCGTTCTAATTAATCCGTATACAAACATACAAATAAAATAAGACAAACTTTCTTTATACTTAGAAATAATTGTACAATTTGCAGAAAACATGCTATATTTTCTTACTTCATCTACTGTTGGTATTTTCTCTAAAATGTTATAAGCACTCATTGCCATATGCTCAGCTGCATGAAGTCCTCTTAATTCTTTAAAATCTTTTTGAGTATTAAAAATGTACATGGATAATAGATAATCAAAAAAGCTTTCTTTGTATAGAAGTTTGTCGCCAATAAAAAAAACTATAAACATTATACACATTTGATTTTTAAAAACATATGAAATTAAAATTGTTAGTAACAATGTAATTAAATAAATAATTCTTCTTTTTAATTTTATATTTATTCCTTTGCACATATTTTCTATTTCATAAGTGTTTTTGATATCTTCTACAGCAATATTTATCCGTTCTTTTTTTATTGTTCCATCTTCCATTAACCTTGCTCTTGCACCAAATAAACAAAACTCTTTTAGTACAAAAGTAATTGTTTTCTTGTTTGTAAATCCAAATTCTACTCTCATCTAGTCTCCTTTGCTTAATCTTCTAATATTAGCTATTAAAAGCTAGGTTTACAGTTACAATTTTTTTACGCTCTGCTCCTTTCTTGCAATTCTAATTTTTAACAATATATAAATTATATCATTTGCTATAAAAAATGTCAATTTTATGTAAAGCTGATAAATTATATATATGTAGGTTAGTCAAACATATGTCACATTTTTTTGAAATTTATATATTTTGAGTACCTTATATTGTTACTAACGATTCTTCTTGACTTTTATATTTTTTTAAGAATTCGTTGGGGCTCAACCATCCTA